>NZ_JBICZA010000008.1:0-254547 GCF_043201585.1 Streptomyces sp. NPDC048297 | reverse complement strand
CGTCCGTTGTCACCACCCGTCCGTTGTCACCACCCGTCCGTTGTCACCACCCGTCCGTTGTCACCACCCGTCCGTTGTCACCACCCGTCCGTTGTCACCACCCGTCCGTTGTCACCGGTTCGGCGCGCCCCGCCGGGGCGCCGTAGCCTGGTCGCGTGTCCAAGGAGGCAGGGAGCCCGCGTACCCGGGCGGTGCGTGACAACGGGCGGCACCAGTGGGAGAAGGACCGGGCCCGCCGGCCGCGACCGACCCGCGCCGGGACCGGCGCCACCGAGCACGACACCGGACTCGCACCGCACGACCTCGTCTTCCTCGCCCGCTACCGCAGGACCGACGCGCCCGAGGACCTCGCGGACGCCTTCGGCGTGCCGGAGGGCACCGCACTGCTCGAACGCACCTACCGCACCCGGTGCGCCGACGACCCGGCCCCCTTCAGCCTCGTGACCTCGTACGTCCTCTACGACCTGGTCGCGGCCAACCCCGACCTGCTGGACGAGTCGAAGGAACCCTGGCCCGGCGGCACCCAGCACCAGCTGCACACCGTGGGCGTCGAGGTGGACCGCGTCGAGGAGCGCCTGACCGCCCGCCCGCCGACCCCGGAAGAGGCCCGTGAGCTGCGGCTTCCGCCCGGCTCGACGGTGATCCTGCTCCGCAAGACCTCGTACGGCATCGACGACCGTGTCGTGGACGTCTCCCATGTCGTCCTGCCCGCCGACCGCACGGAACTGGTCTTCACCACACGTCTGGAAAGGTGGTGAGTGCCGCCGTGCCCCGGCGCATCACCGTTGTCACCGCTGTCCACGCCCCGTCCGCCCGGTTCCTTCCGGACGCGTACCGGTCCCTGTGCGCGCAGGAGCTGCCGGACGGCTGGGAGTGGATCTGGGTGGTCCAGGAGGACGGCCGGACGGACGAGGTCCGCCCGTACGTCCCCGACGACCCGCGGGTGGTCTTCCACCAGGGGCGCCACGGCGGTCCGGGCACCGCCCGCACGATGGCCCTGGCACACGCCGACGGCCCCTATGTGAAGGTCCTGGACGCCGACGACCAGCTCATGCCGGGCACGCTGGCCCGCGATCTCGCCGCGCTGGAGGCCGACCGCACGCTGGGCTGGGCCACCTCCCGGGTCCTGGACCTGCTGCCCGACGGCTCCACGGCCGGCTTCCCCGACGACCCGGAGCACGGGCCGCTGGAGCGCGGGAGCGTGCTCGACCACTGGAAGGCGCACGGCTTCCGGGCCCAGGTGCACCCGGCGACCCTCTTCGCCCGACGGGACCTGCTGATGGCCCTCGGCGGCTGGATGGCCCTGCCCGCGTCCGAGGACACCGGGCTGCTCCTCGCGCTGAGCGCGGTCAGCCGGGGGTGGTTCACGCAGGAGGTCGGGCTCCTCTACCGCAAGTGGGAGGGCCAGATCACCGGGCTGCCCCTGCACACCGACCCGGAGGAACGCGCGGCCCGCATGGCGGTGGCGGAGGAACGCGCCCGCGCACTGGCACGGACGGGCTGGCACCACCACCCGGCCGGCCTCGACTGAGAAACACCCACCGGATCCACCAGATCCACACGGCCCACTGGATCCACCGGATCCACGGGATCCACGGGATCCACCGGGCGGCCTGGCAGGCCCGTCTCACTCGTCGATGAGAACCGCCTGCGAAGGGCACTTCTCGGCGGCCTCGCGCACCAGGGGGTCCGCTCCGGTGTCCTCCTGGCCGGACCGGACCACGCCGTATCCCTCGACGAACGCGAACACCGACGGAGCCCGGTGCGCGCATTCGGCCGAGCCGTAACACACGTTCCGGTCCACCGACACCTTCATGCGCCCTCCCACCACAGCCGACCGAGACCTACGACGACCCTGCCCCGTCGGCACCGCCCTGAACCGGCGGCAGGGAACCGCGGGCCCCGCCCGCCGTGGCGAGCCAGTGGGCCACGCGGCGCAGGGTGGGTTCGTCCAGGAGGTCGACCATCGTCTCCATCGCGCGCACGTCGTCGGTGGCGAGGTCGTAGAGCCCGGCCTTGCCGAGCCCGGCCATGAGCACCTGCTGCCGGCGGTCGGCCATGCGCTCCGCACGGCTGGTGCTCGGCTTCCCGGGGGCGTCCGGTGCGGGCGCAGGCGGAGGCGCGGGGGTGGTGTCCGGGGTGTCGAAGCGGTGCCAGGCGCCGTCCTGCGGGCCCCACAACGCGACCGTCACCTCGTCGCCGCGCGCCCGCACGGTCCGGGTCATGTCGCCGACGGCGTACAGGACGGGGGCCCGGTACGGGGAGTCGGCGCCGACCTCCCAGGTCGTCCTGGCCGGCTCGTAGAACATCGCGACCCAGCGCGGCGCACCGGGCGGTTGCGGACAGACAGGGCTTTTTCCCACGGCACTCGGCATGGCACTCAACCCCTTCGGGAACGGCGGGCCGAGGTGACCGTAACTGACGTGCCGTCAGATATCCAGAGCGGTCGGTGCGCGATCAATGGGCGGCCCGAAGAGGCTCGGAGGAGATTTCGCCGCCCGTCCGGCACCGGTCCCTCCCCACGCGGGGACCGGTACCGAACGGAACGGGCCGTGCCGGTCCGCGTCGCGTCGGCGTGCCGGCGCGGACCGACAGGGTGCGGACGACTCCGCCGGCTCGGGAAGGTCGACCGTCGACACGGCCGGCGTCCGTCTCCGGAGGAAGTTGACCGAGAACGTTCGGCGCCACGGGCCGCCCCTTCGGGGCGTGGGCCGATGGCCTGTCCGGACGGTGCGTGACTGTTCCGCCACCGCGATGTGATCCTGCCACCTGGTGCTGCCGCCGAGGAGGTCCCGGATTCCGGACCAGGGCTTCGCCGCAGGTCAGCCGTATAAGGTGAGTTTTCCGGTCCGGACGTACAGACTGCGGGGGAAGTAAGGGGTGGGACCTTGGGTTCCGACTCAGGGGCACGCACAGCCTTCGCCGAGCGCCTCGCGCTGCTCTACAAGGAAGCCGGCAACCCTCCCCTCAAGAGTGTGTCCGAGGCCGTCGTACGACTCCAGCGGGTGGACGAGCGCGGGCGCCCCGTACGGGTGTCCGCGCAGCGCATCAGCGACTGGCGGCGCGCCAAGAACGTACCGGCCCAGTTCGCCGCCCTCGCGGCGGTCCTGCAGATCCTGATCCCCGAAGCGCGCCGCGCGCGGCCCACGCCGGTCTCCGGCGGCCTGTACGACCTCACCCAGTGGCAGCGCCTGTGGGAGAGGGCGCTGGCCGACCCGGTGGGCGAGCGCCCGGCCGCGGAGGAACAGCAGCGGCTGCCGGCCCCGGATCAGGCCCCGCCCGTCGCCGGCGGGGTGTGCCCCTACCGGGGACTGGCCTCCTACCGGCGCGAGGACGCCCGGTGGTTCTTCGGCCGGGAGCGCAGCACGGAGGCGCTCGTCGCCCAGCTGCGCGCCGCGGAGAAGACGGGCGGGCTGGTCGTGCTGGTCGGCGCCTCGGGCGCGGGCAAATCGTCGCTGCTCAACGCGGGCCTGGTCCCGGCGGTGCAGGGCGGCGCCCTGGAGGACGGTGGCGGCAGGCCCGGCCCGGTGCTCCAGCTCGTACCGGGAGCCGATCCGCTCGGCGAGCTGACCCGCCGCGTCCCGGCTCTCGCCCCCCTCGCCGCCACGGCCCGCGAGGCCGAGGAGAAGGCGACCCGCAACCCGGCCCTCTCCGGCGCCGACGCCCCGCACATCGCCCGCGCGGTACGGGAGGCCCTGACGCAGTGGGCACGCAGCGGACCGACGACGGACCCCAGCCCGGCCCCTGCCCCGGACGCGGCTGCGGCTGCGGACCCGGCCCCGGCTGCAAGCGCGGCTCCCCAGGACGTACCGACAACCCCGCAGCCCCCTGCCACCGGCACCCCCACAGGCGGCACGCCCACCCCCAGCACACCCGCCACCAGCACCCCCCGCACCCCCACCCCCGCCGCACCTGCCACCAGCACCCCGACCTCCCCCGACCTCCCCCCCACCCCCCGCCCCGTCCTGATCGTCGACCAGTTCGAGGAGACCTTCACTCTCTGTGCCGACGAGGCCGCCCGGCGCACCTTCGTCCACTTCCTGCACGCGGCCTGCACGCCGCCCGCCGACTCGGCCGGGCCCGCCCCCGTGCTCGTGGTGCTCGGGATCCGCGCCGACTTCTACGAGCAGTGCCTCGGCTACCCGGAGCTGGCCGACGCGCTCCAGCACCGGCACATGGTGCTGGGGCCGCTGACCACGTCGGAGCTGCGCGAGGCGGTGACCGGGCCCGCGAAGGCCGTGGGCCTGGAGCTGGAGGCGGGCCTGACCGAGCTGATCGTCCGCGAGGTGAGCGCCGACGGCCCGCGCGGGGCGCACGACGCGGGCGTGCTGCCGCTGCTGTCCCACGCCCTGCTCGCCACCTGGCAGCGGCGCAAGGCGGGCCGGCTGACGCTGGCCGGCTACCGCGCGGCGGGCGGCATCCAGGGCGCCGTCGCGGCCACCGCCGAGCGCGCCTGGACCGGCCTCGACCCGGCCGCCCGCACCGCCGCCCGGCTGCTCCTGCTGCGCCTGGTCCGCCTCGGCGAGGACACCCACGCCACCCGTCGCCGGGGCACCCGGCGCCAGTTGGCCCAGGAGTCGGCCGACCCGGACAAGACCGAGGAGTCGCTGGAGGCGCTGGTCCGCGCCCGGCTGGTGACCCTCGACGCGGAGACCGTGGAGATCACCCACGAGGCGCTGCTGCACGCCTGGCCCCGGCTGCGCCACTGGATCGACGACGACCGCAACGATCATCTGCTGCGCCAGCGCCTGGAGGAGGACGGCCGGGCGTGGGAGGCCTCGGACCGGGACAGCTCCCTGCTGTACCGGGGCTCCCGGCTGGAGCAGGCCCGCACCTGGGCGAGGTCCGCCGGGGACACCTATCTGACCCGGGGCGCGATGGAGTTCCTGGCCGCCTCGGTGCGGCTGCGCCGCCGTACGCTCGTGATCAGCCGGGGTGCGGTGGCGGCGCTGGTCGCGCTCGCCGTGCTCGCCGCCGGTTCGGCGGTGGTGGCGTGGCAGCAGCGGGACGACGCCGTGTTCGAGCAGGTGCTGGCCGAGGCCGACCGGGTCCAGCACACGGACCCGTCGCTGGCCGCCCAGCTCGACCTGGTCGCCCACGATCTGCGGCCGGACGACGAGGGGACGTACAGCAGGCTGATCTCCGTCGTGAACGCGCCGCTCGCCACCCCCCTGCTCGGCCACACCGGCGCCGTCTACCTCACCTCCTTCAGCCCCGACGGCAAGACCCTGGCCACCGCCAGCTACGACCGCACCGTCCGCCTGTGGGACGTCGGCGACCGCAGCCGGCCGAGGCCGCTCGGCGCGCCCCTGACCGGCCACACCAGCTGGGTGAGCAGCGCGGTCTTCAGCCCCGACGGCAGGACGCTCGCCAGCGCCGGCGACGACGGCACGGTCCGCCTGTGGGACGTCAGCGACCGCGCCCGCCCCAAGCCGCTCGGCGCGCCCCTGACCGGCCACCGGGGCACGATCTACCTGGTCGCCTTCAGCCCCGACGGCAAAACCCTGGCCAGCGCCGGCGAGGACCACACGGTCCGCCTGTGGAACGTCGCCCACCCCGGCCGGGCCACCGCGCTCGGCGTCCTGCGCGGCCACACCGCGGCCGTGCGCTCCGTGGCCTTCAGCCCCGACGGGCGCACCCTCGCGACGGGCGGCGACGACGACGGCATCCGCCTGTGGAACGTGGCCGACCCGCGGCACCCCGAGCCGTTCCGCACCCGGCTGACCGGCCACACGGACCTCGTGCACTCGGTGGCGTTCAGCCCCGACGGCAGGACTCTGGCCAGCGGCAGCGCGGACGACACCGTCCGGCTGTGGGACGTCGCCGACCCCGCCCGCCCCGAGCCGATCGGCGCGCCGCTGACCGGTCACACCGGGCCGATCTGGTCGGTGGCCTTCAGTCCCGACGGCGGCCGGCTCGCCGTCGCCAGCGCGGACAGCACCGCGAGCCTGTGGAACGTCAGCGATCCCGCGGCCCCGTCCCAGGTCGGCGAGCCGCTCGCGGGCAGCAGCGGCGAGATGTACGCCCTCGGGTTCAGTCCCGACGGTCACACCCTCGCCACCGGCAGCGGCGACAGCAAGGTCCGCCTGTGGTCGATCCCGACGTCGGACATGATCGGCCGCGGCGGGGCGTTCCGCCCGGACGGCAAGGTCCTCGCCACGGCCGCCCGCGACGGCAGGGTGCGCCTGTGGAACGTGGCGGCGCCGGGCCGGCCCGTGCCGCTCGGCACCCCGTTCATGGCCGCCGACGGGGGCCAGCGCTCGATGGTGTTCTCCCCCGACGGCCACACCCTGGCCGTGCTGACCGGGAACCGGACGGTGTACCTGTGGCACGTCTCGGACCCGGCCCGCCCGGTCCTGGCCGGTCCCCCGCTGACCCTGCGGACCCGTTTCATGGGCCCGAACGCCCTGGCCTACAGCCCCGACGGCCGCACCCTGGCCACCGCCTACGACGACCGCACGATCCGCCTGTGGAACGTCACCGACCCCGCACGGCCCGCGCCGCTCGGCGCCCCCCTCACCGGCCACCGGGGCTACGTCGACGCCCTCGCCTTCAGCCCCGACGGCCGCACCCTGGCCAGCGGCAGCGCGGACAGCACGATCCGCCTGTGGGACGTCACCCGGCCGGGCCGGGCCACCGCCCTCGGCCGACCGCTCACCGGCCACTCGGGACCGGTCAACGCGCTCGCCTTCAGCCCCGACGGGCACACCCTGGCCAGCGGCAGCGACGACGACACGGTCCGGCTGTGGAACGTCACCGACCCGGCCGCACCGGGCCGCCTCGGCTCCCCGCTCACCGGCCACACCGAGGCGGTCACGTCCCTGACGTTCAGCGCCCGCGACCACACCCTGGCCAGCGGCGGCAACGACAACACGGTCCGCCTGTGGAACGTCACCGATCCGGAGTCCGCCACCCCCATCGGCCAGTCGATGAGCCCCTACGCCAAGTCGGGCACCTTCCTGTCCTTCAGCCCCGGCAGCCATGTCCTCGGCGTCTCCAGCGGCGTCGACACGGTCCGCCTGTGGAGCCTGGACGCCGAGTCGGCAATCAGCCACATCTGCGCCGTCACCATGGGCGTGCTGACCGAGCGGAAATGGCACGAGTACCTGCCCCGCCTCTCGTACGACCCCCCGTGCCCCCGCTGATCCTGCGGCGCCCGAACACCGATCCGGTCGAGATCAGCCAACTGCCCGTCACTTCACGCAGGTTGCCTACAGATTCCTTACCGACTTGGCTCCCCCAGCCCAACCAACCTTGTTACCCTTGGCCATAGCCCGATCGCTGGTGCATCCCCCGTCGCCAGCGATCGGGTTTTTTCATGCCGGAATCTCCGCGCTGCAACCTCTGCACCGGAATCTTCGCGCGGGGCCCCTCGCACGGGAGCCCTCGCCCGGCGACCTTCGCGCTGAACATGGCCACAACGCCGAAGACCCCCGATCCATCCGGACCGGGGGTCTTCGTTCTGTGGGGCTAACAGGATTTGAACCTGTGGCCTCATCCTTATCAGGGATGCGCTCTAACCAACTGAGCTATAGCCCCGCCGCGCTCTGCGGTGTGTGTCCCGCGCGCTGACCCCTGAAGATTAGCGCACGAGGCGGGCAGTCCCAAAATCGGTTGGCGGGGGACTGTCAGAAGAGCCCGGCAGGTGGGGTCACTCGTCCTCCGCCAGCGTCAGTTCCACGCCGCCGACGAAGCCGGCGGAGAGGTTGTAGATGAACGCGCCGAGCGTCGCCAGCGCCGTCGCGAGGACGACGTCGATGACCGCGATGATCGCCGTGAACGTCAGCACGTGGGGGAGGGAGAGGAAGGCCTGGAGGTCGAAGCCGTTCGCCTCGTTCGAGCCGGTCGCCTCCGAGATCGTGCCGCCCACCGTGGAGAACACGCCCATCGCGTCCATGACCATCCACAGCACCGCCGAGGCGACGACCGTGCAGATGCCCAGCGCGATGGAGAGCAGGAAGCTGACCTTCATCACCGACCACGGGTCGGCCTTCGCGACGCGCAGCCGGGCCTTGCGGGTCCGCGGAGCCGTCTTCGCCCCCGTGCGCGGCCGGCGCGTCACATCGGCCTGCGGCTGCGCCGGATAGGCCTGCGGCGGGTGGTACGGCCCGGCGGGCTGCTCGGGGTGCCGCTCCCCGGGCAGCGGGGAGCCGGGAATGCCCCCGCCGTGTGTCTGCGGGCTTCGGGTGTCCGTCACAGTTCCCCCCTGGGATCCATGCGTCTCAGCTGAGGACGAGTCCTGCGTCGCGGCCTTCACCGGCCTCAGATTCGTGGTGTGCGAGTCACCGTGGCCCCCCGCACTCGCGGCGGAGCCACGGCCGCCGCCGTTCGTCTCCGTACCCGTGGAGGTACCGGCCGACCCAGCGCCCGTGGCTCCGCTCACGATGACTCACTCCTCGTGCTACTCGGCCGAGGGCGCCTCACCCTCGTCCGTGCCGTTGGCCGCGGCAGTCTCGGCGGACTCGTCGACGACGTCCTCGCCGTCGACCTCCTCCGCCTCGCGCCCCGCCTCGGCGTTACGTGCGATGCCTACCACGGCATCGCGCTTGCCCAGGTTGATCAGTTGGACGCCCATGGTGTCACGGCCCGTCTCCCTGACCTCGCTGACTCGCGTGCGAATCACACCGCCGGACAGGGTGATGGCGAGGATCTCGTCGCTCTCCTCGACAATCAGCGCGCCGACGAGGGAGCCACGGTCCTCGACGATCTTGGCGGCCTTGATGCCGAGGCCGCCGCGACCCTGGACGCGGTACTCGTCGACGGCGGTCCGCTTCGCGTACCCACCGTCGGTGGCAGTGAACACGAACGTACCGGGTCGCACCACATTCATCGAGAGAAGGTCGTCGCCCTCACGGAAACTCATGCCCTTCACACCGGAGGTCGCACGGCCCATCGGGCGCAGCGAGTCGTCCGAGGCCGTGAACCGGATCGACTGGGCCTTCTTGCTGACCAGCAGCAGGTCGTCGTCGGCCGAGACCAGCTCCGCGCCGATCAGCTCGTCGTCCGAGCCGTCCTCGCGCTCACGCAAGTTGATCGCGATCACGCCGCCGGAGCGGGGCGAATCGTAATCCTTCAGTGGCGTCTTCTTGACCAGACCGGACCTGGTGGCCAGCACCAGGTACGGCGCCGCCTCGTAGTCACGGATCGCGAGGATCTCGGCGATCGCCTCGTCCGGCTGGAAGGCGAGCAGGTTCGCCACGTGCTGGCCGCGCGCGTCCCGGCCGACCTCGGGCAGCTCGTACGCCTTCGCCCGGTACACCCGGCCCTTGTTCGTGAAGAACAGCAGCCAGTGGTGGGTGGTGGAGACGAAGAAGTGGTCGACGATGTCGTCTTCCTTCAGCTTCGTGCCCCGCACGCCCTTGCCGCCGCGCTTCTGCGCCCGGTAGTCGTCCGTCTTGGTCCGCTTGACGTAGCCGCCGCGCGTGACCGTGACGACGATGTCCTCCTCGGCGATCAGGTCCTCGATGGACATGTCGCCCTCGTACGGGATCAGCTTCGTACGACGGTCGTCGCCGAACTTGTCGACGATCGCGGACAGCTCGTCGTGGACGATCTGCCGCTGGCGCTCCGGCGAGGCCAGGATCGCGTTGTACTCGGTGATCTTCGCCTGGAGTTCGTCGTGCTCCTGGACGATCTTCTGGCGCTCCAGCGCGGCCAGCCGGCGCAGCTGCATCTCGAGGATGGCGTTCGCCTGGATCTCGTCGATCTCCAGGAGTTCCATCAGGCCCGTGCGCGCGACGTCGACCGTGGCGCTGGCCCGGATCAGCGCGATGACCTCGTCGATCGCGTCCAGGGCCTTCAGCAGACCGCGCAGGATGTGGGCGCGCTCCTCGGCCTTGCGCAGCCTGAAGCGCGTGCGGCGGACGATGACCTCGATCTGGTGCGTCACCCAGTGGCGGATGAACGCGTCCAGGGACAGCGTGCGCGGCACGCCGTCGACCAGCGCCAGCATGTTGGCGCCGAAGTTCGTCTGCAGGTCCGTGTGCTTGTACAGGTTGTTCAGCACGACCTTGGCGACCGCGTCCCGCTTCAGGACGATCACCAGACGCTGACCCGTACGGGACGACGTCTCGTCGCGGACGTCGGCGATGCCGCCGACCTTGCCGTCCTTCACCAGGTCGGCGATCTTCTGCGCCAGGTTGTCGGGGTTCACCTGGTACGGCAGCTCGGTGACCACCAGGCACTGGCGGTTCTGGATCTCCTCGACCTCGATCACCGCGCGCATCGTGACGGAGCCGCGCCCGGTGCGGTACGCCTCCTCGATGCCCTTGCGGCCCACCACCAGGGCGCCGGTCGGGAAGTCCGGGCCCTTGATGCGCTCGATGAGCGCGTCCAGCAGCTCCTCGTGCGAGGCCTCCGGGTGCTCCAGGTGCCACTGGGCGCCGGCCGCGACCTCGCGCAGGTTGTGCGGCGGGATGTTGGTGGCCATACCGACCGCGATACCGGCCGAGCCGTTGATCAGCAGGTTCGGGAACCGCGCGGGCAGGACGGTCGGCTCCTGGGAGCGGCCGTCGTAGTTGTCCGTGAAGTCGACGGTCTCCTCGTCGATGTCGCGGACCATCTCCATCGACAGCGGCGCCATCTTGCACTCGGTGTAGCGCATGGCGGCCGCCGGGTCGTTGCCCGGGGAGCCGAAGTTGCCGTTGGAGTCGACGAGCGGCATCCGCATCGCCCACGGCTGGGCGAGCCGCACCAGGGCGTCGTAGATCGAGGAGTCGCCGTGCGGGTGGTAGTTGCCCATGACGTCGCCGACGACACGGGCGCACTTGTAGAAGCCGCGCTCGGGGCGGTAGCCGCCGTCGTACATGGCGTACAGGACGCGGCGGTGGACGGGCTTGAGGCCGTCCCGGACGTCGGGCAGCGCACGCGAGACGATGACGGACATCGCGTAGTCGAGGTACGAGCGCTGCATCTCCGCGTCGAGGCCGACCGGCTCGACGCGCTGGGTGATAGCGCCACCCTCGGTCTCGGGCGTCACTGGCTCAGGGGTGGGGTTCGGGGTCTCGTCGGCCATTGCTGGTGAAGATCCTTCCTGATGCGGTCAGCTGAGACCGACTCAGATGTCGAGGAAGCGGACGTCCTTGGCGTTGCGCTGGATGAACTGGCGGCGGGCCTCGACGTCCTCGCCCATCAGCACCGAGAACAGGTCGTCGGCCTGCGCGGCGTCGTCGAGGGTGACCTGGCCGAGGACGCGGTGCTCCGGGTCCATCGTCGTCACGCGCAGCTCCTCGGCGTTCATCTCGCCGAGACCCTTGAAGCGCTGGATGGAGTCCTCACGCACGCGCTTGCCGCGCTGGCGGCCCATCTCGAGCAGCGCGTCGCGCTCACGGTCCGAGTACGCGTACTCGATGTCGTCCCGGCCCCACTTGATCTTGTACAGCGGGGGACGGGAGAGGTACACGTTCCCGGCCTCGACCAGCGGACGCATGAAGCGGAACAGGAAGGTCAGCAGCAGGGTGTTGATGTGCTGGCCGTCGACGTCGGCGTCCGCCATCAGAATGATCTTGTGGTAGCGCAGCTTCTCGATGTCGAAGTCCTCGTGCACGCCCGTGCCGAAGGCGGAGATCAGCGCCTGGATCTCCTGGTTCTGCAGGATCTTGTCGATCCTGGCCTTCTCGACGTTGAGGATCTTGCCGCGGATCGGGAGGATCGCCTGGTACTGCGGGTTGCGGCCGGACTTGGCCGAGCCGCCGGCGGAGTCACCCTCGACGATGAAGATCTCGCACTTGGCCGGGTCGTTGGACTGGCAGTCGGCCAGCTTGCCCGGCAGCGACGCGGACTCCAGCAGACCCTTGCGGCGCGTCAGGTCACGGGCCTTGCGGGCCGCCACGCGCGCGGTGGCCGCCTGGATGCCCTTGCGGATGATGTCCGCGGCCTCGACCGGGTTGCGGTCCAGCCAGTCGTTGAGGTGTTCGTAGACCGCCTTCTGCACGAAGGTCTTCGCCTCGGTGTTGCCGAGCTTGGTCTTCGTCTGGCCCTCGAACTGCGGCTCGCTCAGCTTGACCGAGATGATCGCGGTCAGACCCTCGCGGATGTCGTCACCGGTGAGGTTGTCGTCCTTCTCGCGCAGCAGCTTCTTGTCGCGCGCGTACTTGTTGATCAGGCTCGTGAGGGCCGCGCGGAAGCCCTCCTCGTGCGTACCGCCCTCATGGGTGTGGATGATGTTCGCGAAGGAGTACACGCCCTCGCTGTAGCCGCTGTTCCACTGCATCGCGACCTCGAGGGACAGGCTCTTGTCCTTGTCCTCGGCGTCGAGGTCGATGACGGTGGGGTGGACCGCGTCCCCCTTGCGGGAGTTGAGGTACTTCACGAAGTCGACGATGCCGCCCTCGTAGTGGTACGTGACCGACTTGACCTCGGCCTTCTCGTCCGCACCCGCCTCGTCCGCACCGCTGGTCGCCTTCGCCGACTCACGCTCGTCGGTGAGTTTGATCGTCAGACCCTTGTTGAGGAACGCCATCTCCTGGAAGCGCCGCGACAGCGTCTCGAAGGAGTACTCGGTGGTCTCGAAGATGTCGGGGTCGGCCCAGAAGGTGACCGAGGTACCGGTCTCGTCCGTCGCCTCGTGCTGGACGAGCGGGGCCGTCGGGACGCCGAGCTTGTAGTCCTGCGTCCAGCGGTGGCCGTCGGTCCTGATCTCGACGGCGACCTTCGTGGACAGCGCGTTCACGACGGACACACCGACACCGTGCAGACCACCGGAGACGGCGTAACCGCCGCCGCCGAACTTGCCGCCCGCGTGCAGCACGGTCAGCACGACCTCGACGGCCGGCTTGCCCTCGGAGGGCACGATGCCCACCGGGATGCCACGGCCGTTGTCGACGACGCGCACCCCGCCGTCGGCCAGGATCGTCACGTCGATCGTGTCCGCGTAGCCGGCCAGAGCCTCGTCGACCGAGTTGTCGACGACCTCGTACACCAGGTGGTGCAGTCCTCGCTCGCCCGTGGAACCGATGTACATGCCGGGCCGCTTGCGGACCGCGTCCAGCCCTTCGAGCACGGTGATGGCGCTGGCGTCGTAGGAAGCGGAGACCGCGACGGACTCGGGGGCCTCGCCGCTCGCGCCGGCGTCGGTGGACGGGATGTTCTCGTTGGGGTTGCCGGAATCGGCCACGAAGCGCCCTTTCTGGCACAGCACGAGCCGGGCTCGGGGTACCCCTCGGAGAGAGGGTTGCCGGAGCGGCTGCGGCATGTTGCGTTGGTAAGCCTTGATCAGCGTTGCTCAGCTTTTCCCGGGCGGTCCCCACGATGGGGCGGGATTGACTCCCAGTCTACCGGTAGCGCCGACAGTAATGGGGGCTTGCCGGTACCTGAGTTCCCATGTGCCGCCCTGAACCGGTCTGTGCCGGGTCCCGATATGCGGAAGGGGGCTCCAAGCGGCTCACAGCGGCACTCAGCGCTTCGGACCGTCAACCCATGGCTATCCCGGGGTCAGCGCGCGGTCCAGACCTGTGGACAGCGGTACGGCAGGGGGATACGACGGCGGCGCCCAGCGCCCGCACGACGTGAGGTACGTCACCCGTAGGTGTCGCCGGGACCCGTGCTCCCAGGGGCCCGCAGGGGGCCGTAACGCCGGGCCGGAGCGCCGGGACCGTTGACCTTGAGCAGCCGGACCGTGCCGTGCCCGAGGTCCTCGTTGAGCCGCGCCACCAGCGTCGGGGCGAGCAGCCGCAGCTGGGTCGCCCACGCCGTCGAGTCGCACTGCACGGACAGCACGCGCTCGTCCTCGTCGTAGCGCTGCGGCACACAGTGCTTGGCCAGGTCCTCGCCGACGATCTGCGGCCAGCGGCCCATCACACCGCCCACCGCGGCGGGGGTCTCCCAGCCCCGCTCGTTGATCAGCCGGTTGATCGCGGCGCCGAGCGCCATCGGGTCGCGGCCGTCGGCACGCGCGCCGGACCGCAGACCGCCGCCGCGCCGGGCCTGCTTCTTCTGCCGCGCGGCATCGCCCTTCGCGCGTGCCTGCTCCTTCGCCGCGCGCAACGCCACGCGCGCGAGGTCGACACCGGAGGGCTCGGGAGACTTCTTCGGGCTCTGCGCGCTCTGGGCGCTCTGCGCGCTCTTCGGGTTCTTCCCGCCCGTCGTGTCCCGCGCGCCCGCCGCGTCCGGCGTGCTCTGTGTGCTCCTCGGGTCCCGGGGTGCGGGTCCGTCCGTCGGCCGTCCGTCCGTCGGTCCAGCGGTGCTCATACGCGCTCCACCGTCCCGCCGGACACCGCGTACCGGGCGCCCACCAGCACATGCGGCACGTCGGCGTCCACCGCCGCGGTGATCAGCACCTGCTCGCCGGGGGCCACCAGCTCCGCCAGCCGCTCCCGGCGACGGGCGTCCAGCTCGGCGAAGACGTCGTCCAGGATCAGCACCGGCTCGTTGCCCTCGGCGCGCAGCAGGTCGTACGAGGCCAGGCGCAGCGCGAGGGCGTACGACCAGGACTCGCCGTGGGACGCGTACCCCTTGGCGGGCAGCTGACCGAGCTTGAACAGCACGTCGTCACGGTGCGGCCCGACCAGGGTCACACCCCGCTCGATCTCCTGCTTGCGCGCCTGGGAGAGCGCGGCCATCAGCTGCGCGTAGAGGTCCTCGCGCGTGTGCGCCTCACCAGGCGCCGACGGCTTGTACTCCAGCGCCACCGGACCGCCACCGGGCGCCAGCTGCTCGTACGCCTTGTCGGCCAGCGGCTGCAGCGCGGCGACCAGGTCCAGCCGCTGGGCCAGCAGCTCGGCACCCGCGCGCGCGAGGTGCTGGTCCCACACGTCGAGGGTCGACAGGTCCATGGAGCGGCCACCGTGCCTGCGGGCCAGCGCGGCCGACTTCAGGAGCGTGTTGCGCTGCTTGAGCACCCGCTCGTAGTCCGAGCGCACGCCCGCCATGCGCGGCGAGCGCGCGATGACCAGCTCGTCCAGGAACCGGCGCCGCTCACCGGGATCCCCCTTGACCAGCGCGAGGTCCTCCGGCGCGAACAGCACGGTCCGCACGATCCCCAGCACGTCCCTCGGCCGCACCTGCGAGGACCGGTTGATCCGGGCACGGTTCGACTTGCCGGGGTTCAGCTCCAGCTCCACCAGCTGCTGCCGCTCGCCCTGCCTGACCTGCGCCCGGATCACGGCCCGGTCGGCGCCCATCCGGACCAGGGGCGCGTCGGAGGAGACACGGTGGCTGCCCTGGGTGGCGAGATAACCCACCGCCTCGACCAGATTCGTCTTGCCGTGGCCGTTGGGGCCGACGAAGGCGGTGACGCCCGGGTCGAGCGGAACCTCGGCCCGGACGTACGAGCGGAAGTCGGCCAGCGAAAGATGCGTGACGTGCATGGTGGTGCGCCGGCCTCCCCCGGGATCGTGGATCGCGGAGCGACCCTGTGGACTACTTCTTCGCCACGGCGTGGCCGCCGAACTGGTTGCGCAGCGCGGCGATCATCTTCATCTGCGGCGAGTCCTCCTGCCGGGAGGCGAACCGCGCGAACAGCGACGCGGTGATCGCCGGCAGCGGAACCGCGTTGTCGATGGCGGCTTCCACAGTCCAGCGTCCCTCACCGGAGTCCTGTGCGTAACCGCGCAGCTGGTCGAGGTGCTCGTCCTCGTCCAGGGCGTTCACGGCGAGGTCGAGCAGCCAGGAGCGGATGACCGTGCCCTCCTGCCAGGAGCGGAAGACCTCGCGGACGTTCTCCACGGAGTCGACCTTCTCCAGCAGCTCCCAGCCCTCGGCGTAAGCCTGCATCATCGCGTACTCGATGCCGTTGTGGACCATCTTCGCGAAGTGGCCCGCGCCGACCTTGCCGGCGTGCACCGCGCCGAGGTCACCCTCCGGCTTGAGCGCGTCGAAGACCGGCTGCACCTTGGCGACGTTCTCGGCGTCGCCGCCGTACATCAGCGCGTACCCGTTCTCCAGGCCCCAGACGCCGCCCGAGACACCGCAGTCGACGAAACCTATGCCCTTGGCCGCCAGCTCCCCGGCGTGCCTCTCGTCGTCCGTCCAGCGGGAGTTGCCGCCGTCCACGACCACGTCGCCGGGCTCCAGCAGCTCGGCGAGCTGGTCGATCGTGGACTGGGTGGGCTCGCCGGCCGGGACCATCACCCAGATGACGCGCGGCCCGCTGAGCTTGCCCACAAGCTCTTCCAGGCTGTGGACATCCGCGAGGTCCGCGTTGCGGTCGTATCCGAGGACGGTGTGGCCCGAGCGGCGGATCCGCTCGCGCATGTTGCCGCCCATCTTGCCGAGGCCGACGAGACCGAGCTCCATCAGTGGTGTTCCTTAAGGTCGCTGTGTGACAGGTGGGGTACCGCGTACCCGGGTCCGAGCCTAATCGCGACCCTCTGTGCACAGCTGTGGGCATACGCGCTCAAACGCATGCCCTCACCTGGGACTTCGTCGCCGTCCACACACAGCCCGTCGTCCACGCACAGGCTGTGGAGCACGGTCTGTGGAGCACGGCCGGCACGGCCTGTGGACGGAGCCGGCCGGTCAGCCGCTCAGGCGCACCGGCATGATCAGGTACTTGTACGCGTCGTCCGCCTCCGCGTCCACCGCCGGCTTGCCGCTGAGCAGCGCGGGCTTCGTGGACGTCGTGAACGACAGCTGCGCCACCGGGGAGTCGATCGCGCTCAGACCGTCCAGCAGGAAGGTCGGGTTGAAGGCGATCGAGATGTCGTCGCCCTCCAGCTGCGCGTCGACCCTTTCCACAGCCTGTGCGTCGTCGCTGGAACCGGCCTCCAGGATCAGCACACCCTGCTCGAAGCTCAGCCGCACCGGGGTGTTCCGCTCGGCGACCAGGGCCACACGCTTGACGGCCTCCACGAAGGGGGCGGTCTCGATCACGGCGACGGAGTTGAACTCGGTCGGGAACAGCGTGCGGTACTTCGGCAGGTCGCCCTCCAGAAGCCGCGTGGTCGTACGCCGGCCGGCGCCCTCGAAACCGATCAGGCCCTCGCCCGCGCCCGAGCCGGACAGCGCGAGGATCACGCTGTCGCCGCTGGTCAGAGCCTTGGCGGTGTCCTGGAGCGTCTTCGCGGGCACCAGGGCGACGGCGGAGACGTCCGGGTTCTCCGGCTTCCACAGGAACTCGCGGACCGCGAAGCGGTAGCGGTCGGTGGAGGCCAGGGTGACCGTGTCGCCCTCGATCTCGATGCGCACACCGGTGAGGACGGGCAGCGTGTCGTCACGGCCGGCGGCGATGGCCACCTGGGACACGGCGGAGGCGAAGACCTCGCCCGGGACGGTGCCGGTCGCGCCCGGCATCTGCGGCAGCGCCGGGTACTCCTCCACAGGCAGGGTGTGGAGGGTGAACCGGGAGGAGCCGCAGACCACGGTCGCCCGTACACCGTCTGTGGAAATCTCCACCGGCCGGTTGGGCAGGGCGCGGGAGATGTCGGCGAGCAGCCGGCCGGAGACGAGGACCGTGCCCTCCTCCTCGACCTCGGCCTCGACGCTCACCCGAGCGGAGACCTCGTAGTCGAAGCTCGACAGGCTCAGCTGGCCGTCCTCGGCCTTCAGCAGCAGGCCGGCGAGGACAGGCGCCGGCGGACGGGCCGGGAGGCTGCGTGCTGCCCACGCCACTGCCTCCGCGAGTACGTCGCGTTCCACCCGGATCTTCACCGTAAGCCGCCTCCTGCTGTTGCTACCGAGTCCTCCGACTCGGTGTCACCGCCCCCTGCGAAGGGCGGAACACCGGGGACCAGTCTGACGCACGGCACTGACAGTAGGTGCCCGTCGGGGTCAAGTCGCTCTCAGGGGCAGCCGGACTCGAGACAGCGAGTTGTGCACAGGCCCCGCTTCAAAGCGATTGCCAGGCTCTCTCTAGTCGGGAGTAGTAGTAGGGCCTGTGGATACCGTGGATAACCACGTTTTCCCAGCTCAGAGCCCAAATTTTGTCCACTGGCCCTGTGGGCGGAGGCGGTGGACAACTGGGGCTGTCTGTGGAGAACGGAAAGTTCTGCACACACCGCCCACAGGCAGAGGCGAGTTCTCCCCAGCTGCGTCCCCAGGTTTACCCACGTTTCCCACACCCCAATCCGGCACCTTCGTGTGACGCCTTTCACTCGACGCGGTGAGCGGGGGCGTCGCGTTGCCGAACAGTGGACAGGCATGTGGAGAAGCGGGCGATCACTGGGGACAACCGCCCCCAGCCTGTGGGTTGCCCGTGGACAACTCCGTGCACAGCCTGTGGATCTTCGCGTTGTCCACAGGCTGTGGAGATCTTTCGTCCACGATTCCACAGGCCCCTGAGCTGGGTGGACGTCCCCTCCCCAGACTCCCTGTGGACGCGGTTCGGGACAACTTCACAGTCCCCAGCATGTGGACGGAAGAAAGTCACCGAATCTGTGGAGGGTGGCCGTAACCCCGCGATTAATCGAACAGTGGATGGCACCGGAGGAACACTCCAGAGGCTGCGGCAGCCTGCGTTGCCCCCCGGCTGCGGGCGCCGTGGCGCTGTGCCGTCGTCGTGGCCGCGGGCAAGTGGCAGCCGGCCGGAAGCCGGCGGCAACGACGAAGGGCGCCCTCCGGGACACGGATCCCGGAGGGCGCCCTCAGGCGTCGGCCAAGCCCGGCAGCAGCGGCTCCAGGCCGCTCTCAGCCGTTCTTGATGCGGTTCGTCAGCTCGGTGACCTGGTTGTAGATCGAGCGCCGCTCGGCCATCAGCGCGCGGATCTTGCGGTCGGCGTGCATCACGGTCGTATGGTCGCGCCCGCCGAACTGCGCGCCGATCTTCGGCAGCGACAGATCCGTCAGCTCACGGCACAGGTACATGGCGATCTGCCGGGCGGTGACCAGCGCCCGGCCGCGCGAGGTGCCGCACAGGTCCTCGACCGTCAGCCCGAAGTAGTCGGCGGTGGCGGCCATGATGGCCGTCGCCGTGATCTCGGGCGCGCTGTCCTCGCCGCCGGGGATCAGGTCCTTGAGGACGATCTCCGTGAGGCCCAGGTCCACCGGCTGCCGGTTGAGCGAGGCGAACGCCGTCACCCGGATCAGCGCGCCCTCCAGCTCACGGATGTTCCGCGAGATCCGGGAGGCGATGAACTCCAGTACCTCCGGCGGGGCGTTGAGCTGTTCCTGCACCGCCTTCTTGCGCAGGATCGCGATGCGCGTCTCCAGCTCGGGCGGCTGGACGTCGGTGATCAGGCCCCACTCGAAACGGTTCCTCAGCCGGTCCTCCAGCGTGACCAGTTGCTTCGGCGGCCGGTCGCTGGACAGCACGATCTGCTTGTTCGCGTTGTGGAGCGTGTTGAAGGTGTGGAAGAACTCCTCCTGCGTCGACTCCTTGTCCGCGAGGAACTGGATGTCGTCGACGAGCAGGATGTCCATCTCGCGGTAGCGCTTGCGGAAGCTGTCGCCCTTGCCGTCGCGGATGGAGTTGATGAACTCGTTGGTGAACTCCTCCGAGCTCACGTACCGCACGCGCGTGCCCGGGTAGAGGCTGCGCGCGTAGTGCCCGATGGCGTGCAGCAGGTGCGTCTTGCCGAGGCCCGACTCCCCGTAGATGAACAGGGGGTTGTAGGCCTTCGCGGGTGCCTCGGCGACGGCGACCGCGGCCGCGTGCGCGAAGCGGTTGGACGCGCCGATGACGAACGTGTCGAAGAGGTACTTCGGGTTCAGCCGCGCGGTCGGCTCGCCGGCACCGCCCGCGGCGGCGGGCCGCGCGGCCGGCGAACCGGGAGTGCCGCCGGCGCCGCCCGACGGCAGGTCCGGGCGGCCGGGGCCGCCGCGGTGCGCGGGGCCCGCGCCGGCCTGCTGGTCGGGCAGCTCCCGGCGGACGGGATCGCGCTGGTCGTACTCGGCCCGGGAGGGCTGGTACCCGGAGCGCGGCTCGTAGCCGGAACGTCCGGAGTCGTACTCGGATCGTCCGGAGTCGTAGTCCGGGCGCGGTGCTTCGTACTCGGGGCGCGATGCCTCGTAATCCGGGCGTGGTGCCTCGTAGTCGCCGCGCTGCTGGTCGTACGGCGGGCGCTCGCGGCCCGGGGAGCGGTAGCCCGACTTCGGCGGGCCGTAGGCGTCCGGGGAGGACGGGCCGTAACCGTCCTGCCCCGACGGGCCGTAGGCGTCCTGGGACGGGGAGGCGTAGGGGTCGCGCTCGGGGAAGCCGAGCCGCGGCTGCTGCCAGCCGTACTCGTCCTGCGCGGGCCGCGGCCAGGCGCCGGGCTCGGGGCGCTGGTACTCGGAGGGGTACGCGGGGCGGGCGGTGGGCAGCTGGTCGCCGCGTGCGGCCGGCGGCTGGTCCGCGCGGGAGGCGGGTTCGCCGCCCGGGTGCTGGTCGGCGGCGCGGTGGCGGCCGTAGCCCTCGTAGGGACCGGAGCCGGAGGGCAGCTCGGGCTCCTCGTAGCGCGACTGCGGCTGCGGGGCGGGCGGCGCCGAGGGAGCCGGCGGTTCGCCCGCGGAGTCGTCCACGGTGATCGCGATGCGGATGGGGCGGCCGCACTCGCGGCTCAGGGTCTCGCTGACGATCGGGGCGAGACGGCCCTCCAGTACGCCCTTCGCGAATTCGTTCGGTACGGCGAGCAGGGCGGTGTCCGCGACCAGCGCGAGGGGCTGGCAGCGCCGGATCCAGTGCTCGTCCTTCGCCTCGACACCCTGCCCGCGGCCTTCGCCGAGGAGCTGCTCGAGTACGCGTGGCCACACTGCGGCAAGATCGGCAGGTACGTCAGCCACAGGGCACGCTCTCTCACGGGGTCCCACGAACGTGTGGTTGTGGGACGGGTCGGGATGGAAGTCCGGGTGTGTAGGTCGGGGCAATCCCGCTCGGGCGGGGACAAGGGAACGAATCGGAGTCCAGCCACGGTAGTCAGCGCGGCGGGTACGGTTCAAGTTGTTGTCCCCAGCCTGTGGATAGTGTCTCCCGGTGACCGCTGGTTTGACCGGATGGCGTAGCCCCGCGTACCGTAACCAGGTCGAGTTGTCGATGGCTGCTGCCGCCTGCCTCCGATGGGCACAGATCACTTCAGGTGATCGGGAAGCGGTGCACTCGGGCGTGACGCGAGCTACTCGTGGGCGCACGGTGACAGCCAAGGCGGCACCCCGCCACCACCGATTGATTTCTGGAGCCCCCGAGTGAGCAAGCGCACCTTCCAGCCGAACAACCGTCGCCGCGCGAAGACCCACGGCTTCCGCCTGCGGATGCGCACCCGTGCCGGCCGCGCGATTCTCGCGAACCGTCGTGCCAAGGGTCGCGCCAGCCTGTCCGCCTGATTCTGATCAGGTCGTGTCGTCGTGCTGCCTACCGAGCATCGGCTGAGGCGGCGCGAGGACTTCGCGACCGCGGTACGACGGGGTCGTCGGGCAGGCCGCCCGACTCTCGTCGTCCACCTTCGTAGCGGTGCCACGGACCCGCACGCGCCTGGGGAGAGCGCTCCCTCGACGCGTGCGGGTTTCGTCGTGAGCAAGGCAGTGGGTGGCGCGGTGGTGCGCAACAAAGTGAAGCGCAGACTGCGGCATCTGATGCGTGACCGAATCGCCTTGTTTGCCCCCGGTAGCCTGGTAGTCGTACGAGCGCTGCCCGGATCGGGTGACGCGGACCATGCACAGCTGGCCCAAGACCTGGACGCCGCCCTTCAGCGGCTGCTGGGAGGGGGTGCGCGATGAAGTACCCACTGCTGGCCCTGATCAAGCTGTACCAGTGGACGATCAGTCCACTGCTCGGGCCGGTGTGCAAGTACTACCCGTCGTGCTCCCACTACGGCTATACGGCCATCGACCGGCATGGTGCGATCAAGGGCACGGCACTCACCGCCTGGCGCATCCTCCGGTGCAATCCGTGGTCGCTGGGCGGTGTGGACCATGTCCCGCCGCGAAAGCGCCCGCGGTGGCACGAAATGCTGCGCGACACCTGGCGTGCACGCAGGGGCGGGCCCTCCGCCGCCGAACCGGCCACCGAAGCGAAGCTGTCTTCCGAGCCTCCTTCGAGCCCGGCCGCAGAGACTTCGTCCCATGCCCAAGGAGCATGATTAGTGGACACGATTGCCAGCCTGTTCAGCTTCATCACGACACCCGTTTCATGGGTCATCGTCCAGTTCCATTCGGTGTACGGGGCCATCTTCGGCCCGGACACGGGATGGGCCTGGGGCCTGTCCATCGTGTCCCTCGTGATCCTGATCCGAATCTGCCTGATCCCGCTCTTCGTGAAGCAGATCAAGGCGACCCGGGCGATGCAGACGCTGCAGCCCGAGATGAAGAAGATCCAGGAGCGCTACAAGAACGACAAGCAGCGCCAGTCCGAAGAGATGATGAAGCTGTACAAGGAGTCGGGTACCAACCCGCTCTCCTCGTGCCTTCCGATCCTGGCGCAGTCCCCGTTCTTCTTCGCCCTGTACCACGTGCTCAACGGCATCGCGTCGGGCACGACCATCGGCGTCATCAATGAGTCGCTGCTGGCCAGCGCTCGTCAGGCGCACATCTTCGGGGCCCCGCTCGCCGCGAAGTTCAAGGACGGTGCCGACACCGTCCACGCCCTGGGCGCCACGGTCACCGACGTGCGGGTCGTCACCGCGGTCATGATCATCCTGATGTCCGCGTCGCAGTTCTACACGCAGCGCCAGCTGATGACGAAGAACGTCGACACCACGGTGAAGACGCCGTTCATGCAGCAGCAGAAGATGCTGATGTACGTCTTCCCCATCATGTTCGCCGTCTTCGGTATCAACTTCCCGGTCGGTGTCCTCGTCTACTGGCTGACCACCAACGTGTGGACCATGGGCCAGCAGATGTACGTCATCCGCAACAACCCGACCCCCGGTTCCAAGGCCCAGGCCGCCTACCTGGAGCGTCTGACCAAGCACGTCACGCACCACGGCAAGATCCGTCGCCGCAGCGAGAAGACCATCGTCAAGGCGATCGTCGCCAAGGGCCGTGAGCGCAACGAGTCCGAGCGCAAGTTCATCAACGCCCTGAGCAAGGCCGGTCTCGCCGCCCAGACCGACGGCACCGTGACGAAGAGCGAGAGCCAGAACCTGGTCGAGGCCGAGGACGGTACGACCACCACGGCCGCCGCTCGCCGCCAGCAGCCCAAGCGCCAGACCAAGGCCCAGCGCCAGTCCGGTGCCAAGCAGGGTGAGGGCGCATCGGCGCAGGGCGAGGCCGAATCGACGCAGGGTGAGGGCGCATCGGCGCAGGGCGAGGCCGAATCGACGCAGGGTGAGGCCGAGCCGGCCACCTCGCTGGAGAAGTCCGACGAACCGCAGGACGACGCCAAGCCCGCCGCTGCCAAGCAGCCCCAGAAGCCCAGCTCCGGCAGCACCCGCAGCAGGGCCCAGTCCGGTCAGCGCAAGGGCGGCCCCCAGCGGCCCAAGTCCCCGTCCAAGAAGTAAGAAGGAGCCCATCCGTGACGGAAGGCACCACCCCCGCCGCTGCCGAGGGTGCAGACACCCTCTCCCGCCTGGAGCAGGAGGGTGAGATCGCGGCGGACTACCTGGAGGGTCTGCTGGACATCGCCGACCTCGACGGCGACATCGACATGGACGTCGAGGCCGACCGCGCCTCCGTGTCGATCATCAGCGATACCGGCGGCCGTGACCTGCAGAAGCTGGTCGGCCGGGACGGCGAGGTGCTGGAGGCGCTCCAGGAGCTGACCCGCCTGGCCGTGCACCGGGAGACCGGGGACCGCAGCCGCCTGATGCTGGACATCGCCGGCTACCGCGCCAAGAAGCGCGCCGAGCTGTCCGAGCTGGGCGCCAAGGCCGCGGCAGACGTCAAGAACACGGGCGAGCCGGTGAAGCTCAAGCCGATGACCCCCTTCGAGCGCAAGGTCGTGCACGACGCGGTCAAGGCCGCCGGACTCCGCAGTGAGTCCGAGGGCGAGGAGCCCCAGCGGTTCGTCGTCGTACTGCCGGTCTGATCGGCACCTTCGTTCCACCGGCCCCGTCTGCCTGCAGGCGGGGCCGAACTTTGTCAGCCTGGTAGTTCTGGTGGCCGGTCGCGCGAAGCACCGGCGCTGTACGGAAGGACGGTCCCCCGTGACGGAGGCAGCGGAGCTTCCCCCCGCGCCCGAGCAGGCGCGGGAAGTGTTTGGTGATCGCTTCACCGATGCGGTCCGCTACGCGGAGCTGCTGGCCGAGGCCGGCGTGAAGCGTGGACTGATCGGCCCGCGGGAAGTGCCCCGCCTGTGGGAGCGGCACCTGCTCAACTGTGCGGTGCTCTCGGAGGCTGTCCCCGAGGGAGTCACGGTGTGCGACGTCGGCTCGGGTGCCGGTCTGCCGGGCATCCCGCTGGCTCTGGTCCGTGAGGACCTGAACATCACCCTGCTGGAGCCGCTGTTGCGGCGCACCACGTTCCTCACCGAGGTCGTGGAGCTGCTGGGCCTCGATCACGTCACCGTCGTCCGGGGGCGTGCCGAGGAGATGCTGGGCAAGGTGCCGCCGGTCCATGTGGTGACCGCCCGCGCCGTGGCCCCGCTGGACCGGCTCGCCGCCTGGGGGATCCCTCTGCTGCGCCCGTACGGCGAGATGCTCGCGCTCAAGGGTGACACCGCCGAGGAGGAGCTGAAGGCGGCGAGCACGGCACTCAGCAAGCTCGGTGCGGTGTCGACGTCCATCCTGCATGTGGGTGAAGGCGTGGTCGATCCGCCGTCCACCGTCGTACGGGTGGAGGTCGGCGAGAGCCCCGGCGGTGTGCGCTTCGCCGCCAAGCGGGCCAAGGCGGCACGGACGGGCCGGGTCCGTCGGCGTCGTTGACCCCTCCTGAGGGTGAGACGTACTCCACACAAGCTGCCAAACCCGAGCGGGTCGGAGTGTCGCGAAGGCCCGGTCGCCGCGGCTGTGCATCGTGTTTCACGTGAAACGTCGCTCACTGCTGCACGGCATCATCAGTCGCGGCCGCGCCGCGGCCGAACCTCGCGACCGAAGGCCTCTGGGGTCACTCGGAGAGGTAACGGACTTGTCCACAGAGGTGGAAATCTCCACAGAAGAACAGGGCTCACTGGTTCACGACCCCGGAGGCATGGGAGGCTCTGTTCATTGCGAGCCTGAAGTCGAGGAGAGTGAATCCTTGCGGTCCGACGCCAACATCGCGGGACCGATGACCGATCCGGTCCCCGGTCCCCGTACCGAGTCGATGGGGGCGGATGTTTCACGTGAAACACCGCCCCCGATGGACGACACTCCCATCGGTCGTGCTGCCCAACTGGCGGTGGAAGCTCTCGGTCGTGCGGGCGAAGGCCTGCCGCGACCGGAGCAGACCCGAGTCATCGTGGTCGCCAACCAGAAGGGCGGCGTGGGCAAGACGACGACGACCGTCAACCTTGCCGCTTCGCTGGCTCTGCACGGTGGCCGTGTCCTGGTGATCGACCTCGACCCGCAGGGCAACGCCTCCACGGCGCTGGGTATCGACCATCACGCAGATGTGCCTTCGATCTACGACGTGTTGGTGGAGAGCAAGCCTCTCGCCGAGGTCGTCCAGCCCGTCCCTGACGTGGAAGGCCTCTTCTGCGCCCCCGCCACCATCGATCTCGCCGGTGCGGAGATCGAGCTGGTGTCGCTGGTGGCGCGAGAGAGCCGGCTGGAGCGCGCGATCCAGGCGTACGAGCAGCCGCTGGACTATGTCCTCATCGACTGCCCGCCGTCCCTGGGCCTGCTGACGGTCAACGCTCTCGTCGCGGGCCAGGAGGTCCTGATCCCCATCCAGTGCGAGTACTACGCACTGGAGGGCCTGGGACAGCTCCTGCGCAACGTCGACCTCGTACGCGGGCACCTCAACCCCGCTCTGCACGTGTCGACCATCCTGCTCACCATGTACGACGGCCGGACGCGTCTTGCCTCCCAGGTCGCCGAAGAGGTGCGCAACCACTTCGGTGACGAGGTGCTGCGGACGAGCATTCCGCGGTCGGTCCGTATCTCCGAGGCGCCGAGCTACGGGCAGACGGTTCTGACTTACGATCCAGGTTCGAGCGGTGCTCTCTCGTATCTTGAGGCGGCCCGAGAAATCGCGCTGAAGGGTGTGGGGGTCGGCTATGACCCGACCCAGGCCCACATCGGCGCCCAGAACGACCGGAACATGGCGGAGGGGATCCAGTGAACGAACGACGGAGGGGGCTAGGTCGTGGTCTCGCCGCACTGATCCCCGCTGCCCCGACCGAGAAGACACCGGCGCCGGCCGCGGTGGCCGGTGGGGCGTCCACGTCTCCCGGATCCGTGCCGCTGCTGGCGGGCGACCGTGGGACGGCGGCGGCGAAGGTGGCCACGCTGCCGGCCGTCGGCCAGGACCAGGAGATCGAGGAGTTCGTAGCCGGTCCGGTCGTGGAGACGCTCGCACCGCCGGTGGGCGCCTACTTCGCCGAGGTCCCGCTCGACGCCATCACGCCGAACCCGCGCCAGCCGCGTGAGATCTTCGACGAGGACGCGCTTCAGGAACTGGTGACGTCCATCCAGGAGGTCGGTCTCCTCCAGCCTGTCGTCGTCAGGGAGCTCGGCTCCGGCCACTACGAGCTCATCATGGGCGAGCGGCGCTGGCGGGCCTGCCGTCAGGCCGGCCTCGACGCCATCCCGGCGATCGTCCGTGCCACGGAGGACGAGAAGCTCCTCCTGGACGCGCTGCTGGAGAACCTGCACCGCGCGCAGCTGAACCCGCTGGAAGAGGCGGCCGCCTACGACCAGCTGCTGAAGGACTTCAACTGCACGCACGACCAGCTGGCCGACCGGATCGGGCGTTCCCGCCCCCAGGTCTCCAACACGCTGCGTCTGCTGAAGCTCTCGCCGGCCGTCCAGCGCCGGGTCGCCGCCGGGGTCCTCTCCGCCGGCCATGCCCGTGCACTGCTGGCTGTCGAGGACTCCGAGGAGCAGGACCGGCTGGCCCATCGGATCGTCGCCGAGGGTCTCTCGGTGCGGGCCGTCGAGGAGATCGTGAACCTGATGGGTTCGCGGCCCCAGACGTCCCAGACGCCTCAGCGTGCCAAGGGGCCACGGGCCGGTGCTCTGGTCAGCCCGGCGCTGAGCGACCTCGCCACGCGTCTGTCGGACCGCTTCGAGACCCGGGTGAAGGTGGACCTCGGTCAGAAGAAGGGCAAGATCACCGTCGAGTTCGCCTCGGTGGAGGATCTTGAGCGCATCCTCGGCACCCTCGCCCCGGGTGAGGGACCGCTCCTGCAGGGCGGTCGCCAGGAGGGTGAGTCCGAGGAGCAGGACGCCTGACCCTGGGCGGTCTCGCCGAAAGGTGCGCGAGAGCGGATCGTGTCCGGTGTGTACCGGAACACGGTCCGCTCTTTGCTTTGAGCCGCTATCGAGGCAATCCCAACGTGGATACGATGCGAGCGGGGTATGGCGCATCCACCCGGCAGGCATCTCTGAGTGGGGAGACGGAGGCCATGCGATCGATGAGCCGCACCGGACTGGTGAGCGCGGGACTGGGCCTCGGGGCCGTCGGCGGATTCGTCGGCAGCCTCCTCAGGGAACGGAGCGCTCTGACGGCCGCCCGCGACGCGGCGGGCGAAGGAAGCGAGGAACAGCCTTCATGGGGCGCCGGCTCGTACCGCTCACGCTGGACAACCTTCAAGACCTTCCCCAGCGCTGCCGCTCGTGCGTCTTCTGGGAGCTCGACCCCGTCAGTGGTGAGGCAGCGGTAAGAGCGGGCACCGCCGCGCTGGAGAAGGAGTCCTGGATCTCGGCCGTCCTGCTGGACTGGGGATCGTGCGGCCGGGTCGTCTACGTGGACGACGTGCCCGTGGGGTTCGTGCTCTACGCGCCGCCGGCCTATGTCCCCCGCTCGACGGCGTTCCCCACGAGCCCGGTCTCCCCGGACGCCGTACAGCTCATGACCGCCTTCGTCATGCCCGGCTACCAGGGGCAGGGGCTGGGCCGGGTGCTGGTCCAGGCGGTGGCCAAGGATCTGCTGCGCCGGGGCTTCAAGGCGATCGAGGCGTTCGGTGACTCCCGCTGGAGGGAGCCCGCGTGCCTGCTGCCCGCCGACCATCTTCTGGCCGTCGGCTTCAAGACGGTCCGGCAGCATCCCACGCACCCCCGGCTGCGCCTGGAGCTGCGCTCGACGCTCTCCTGGAAGGAAGACGTGGAGCACGCCCTCGACCGGCTGCTGGGGGCCGTACAGAAGGAGCCGGCGCTGCGTCCGCTGTAGAGGCGGTCTCAGCTGCAGAGGCGGTCTCACACGAATGGACCAACCCGTGTGGGTTGGCCCATTCGTGTTTCACGTGAAACATGTGCCGTCGGCTCGACGGCAGCCGTCGCCGACAACGGTCCCCGGCAGCGCTCGACGGCAGCGCTCGACGGCGGCGTCAGATCACTCGGCGATGAAGTCCGCGAGGTCACGCTCCAGCGCGGCCTTCGGCTTGGCGCCGACGATGGTCTTGGCGACCTCGCCGTTCTGGTAGACGTTCAGGGTCGGGATGGACATGACGCCGTACTTCGCGGCCGTACCCGGGTTCTCGTCGATGTTGAGCTTGACGATCTCGATCTTGTCGCCGTACTCCTTGGCGATTGCCTCCAGCGACGGGGCGATCTGGCGGCACGGACCGCACCAGGCAGCCCAGAAGTCCACCAGGACGGGCTTGTCGCTCTTGAGGACGTCCTCGTCGAAGGAGGCGTCGGTCACGTTCTTCAGGTCGGCCACGGTGGGCTCCTTCACTTGATCATGCGGTGAGGCGGAGGGGGCGAAAGATCAGACAGCCGTCTTCTCGGCCTCGGCCTGGTTCTCGTCCGCGAGGGCGGCGAGGAAACGCTCGGCGTCGAGGGCGGAGGAACAGCCGGTGCCCGCGGCGGTGATCGCCTGGCGGTAGGTGTGGTCGACCACGTCACCCGCGGCGAAGACACCGGTCAGGTTGGTCTGGGTGGAGGGAGCGGCGACCTTCAGGTAGCCCTCCTCGTCCAGGTCCAGCTGGCCCTTGAACAGCTCGGTGCGCGGGTCGTGGCCGATCGCGATGAACAGACCCGTCACGGGAAGGTCCGACAGCTCGCCAGTCTTGACGTTGCGCAGCTTCAGCGCCGAGAGCTTCTGGTCGCCCTGGATCTCCGCGACCTCGCTGTCCCAGGCGAACTTGATCTTCGGGTCGTTGAAGGCGCGCTCCTGCATCGCCTTGGAGGCGCGCAGGGTGTCACGGCGGTGGACCACCGTCACGGACTTGGCGAACCGGGACAGGAACGTCGCCTCTTCCAGCGCGGTGTCGCCGCCACCGATCACGGCGATGTCCTGCTCACGGAAGAAGAACCCGTCACAGGTGGCACACCAGGAGACACCGCGGCCGGACAGTGCGTCCTCGTTCGGCAGGCCGAGCTTGCGGTGCTGGGAGCCGGTGGTGACGATCACGGCCTTCGCGCGGTGGACCGTGCCCGCGGTGTCGGTGACGGTCTTGATCTCACCGGTGAGGTCGACCGAGACGATGTCGTCGGGGATCAGCTCGGCGCCGAAGCGCTCGGCCTGTGCCCGCATGTTGTCCATCAGCTCGGGGCCCATGATGCCGTCGCGGAAGCCGGGGAAGTTCTCCACCTCGGTGGTGTTCATCAGCGCGCCACCGGCGGTGACGGCGCCTTCGAACACCAGGGGCTTCAGCGACGCACGCGCGGTGTACAGCGCCGCCGTGTAGCCGGCGGGCCCGGAGCCGATGATGATCACGTTTCGGACGTCGCTCACGGCTTGATTCCTCGTCTCTGGTCTGCGTCATTCGACCGGTGGGAGTCCCTTTCGGGACTCTCACCCCACCCAACGGATCCTACGGGGCGTGCATTCCCGTTGTACCCGGGCACACGGGGGTCGCCGACCGTACGGATGGCCGACGAGGGAAGGGACGGGTCTCTGTCCGTCTCAGGGGCGGGCGAGGGACTGCTTCAGTAGCACCGTGCCGGGGGAGACGGGCTGCCGTGCCGTGCAGGAGGCATCGATGACGTACGCGGTGACCCGGGCGTGGTCGTGGGAGTCGGGCACCACGACGAGATAGGCCTCTTTACCGGCGTAGGTGCCGGTCTTCGCGCCGAGGACATCGCCACCGGCGTCGACTGCCCGGCGGACACAGTCGGGGACGGGGACCTCGCTCTGGAGCAGGGTGTTCGCCGTCTGCGTCGAGCCGGGGTCGATCTGCTCGGTCCCGGTGCCGTGCTGCGGCCGACCGGATGTCTTCGGCAGCCCCCGCTTCAGCGAGAGGAGATCCTTCGCCTGGCTCTGGACGCTGGCCCCCGAGAAGGCGGCTGCGGACGGGGACGGCGTGCTGCGGGCCGTCGTGTCCGAGGATCCGGTGCCGAGCGACTGCAGGAGAAGGGATCCGGCTCCGATCACCGCCGCGGTGAGAACGGCGCCCAGAGCGACGGTCCGCCTTCGGTGGCCGCGGCCACGGCCACGATCCTTGCGTCCGGGACCGGTGGCCGCGTGGGGACGCCCGGCGGGGCGGTCCGACGGGGTCGATGTTTCACGTGAAACACCCGTCTCGGTGCTTGCTTCGGTCGCTGGTGCTGGTGCTGGTGCTGGTGCTGGTCCTGCGTCGGCGCTCGCGCCGGTCCGTGCCTCGGTGGCGAGGGCGGCGTCGATGCGGGCCACGACATCCGCCGGCATCGGCTCAGGGGCCGGCACGCTGCCCAGCAGTCCCCTGATCTCCTCCAGGGACCCGTGGAGGTCGGCACATGCCTCACAGCCCTCCAGGTGGCGCTGCACGTCCGCGCTGCGGTCCGGCGCGAGGAGGCCTTCGGTGAGGTCGGAGATCTCGGCGGCGTCCGGGTGGCCGGCCGTGTCTGTCGAGGACGTCACGCTCGCCCACCTCCGCCCTTCACCACGGCTGGATCACTCGGCCCTGTCTCTCCGGGAGCCCTGCCCGCAGATCCTGTCGCAGGTGGGACGGATGTCCCCTCCACCCGGTTCCGTCCCGGCGCGGGTCCTTTTCCGGCATCCCGGTCGCCGGGCCGCAGATGACCGATCAGCGGGAGAAGTCTGGCCCGTCCCCGAGCGCACCGGCTCTTCACCGTCCCCGTGGGCACGTCCAGGATCCGTGCGGCCTCCGCGACCGGGTATCCCTGCATGTCCACCAGGACCAGAGCCGCACGCTGCTCGTACGGAAGGGTGCCGAGCGCCTCCAGGAGCTGCCGGTGCAGATCATTGCGCTCTGCCGGAGCCGAGGCCGACTCGTGCGGCTCAAGCAAGTGCTCCAGCCGCTCGGTGTCATCGACCGGAGCGGTCTTCCGCGAGGCGGCCTTGCGGGCGCGGTCCAGGCAGGCGTTCACGGTGATCCGGTGCAGCCAGGTCGTGACCGCCGACTGCCCCCGAAACGTGTGGGCGGCCCGATACGCCGACACCAGCGCGTCCTGAACCGCGTCGGCGGCCTCCTCCCGGTCCCCCAGCGTCCGCAGCGCCACCGCCCAGAGCCGGTCCCGGTGCCGCCGCACGATCTCACCGAAGGCCTCGGGGTCGCCTTCCACATGGCGGGCGAGCAGTTCTTGGTCGCTCACACCGTCGTATCCGGCGCCCTCTGCCATCTGCCCCTCCCCGGGCGGAACCTAGCTGGTGACCTTGATGTCGGCCACCCTGCCCCGCCACGTGCCCGCGTTGTCCGGCGGCAGCTCGGTCAGCCACACCAGGAGGTACCGCGTCTCGAGGGACTTGCCGGGCTTGAGAACGACTGTCGTGCCCGAGCCGCCGGCGGCCTTGGTGTAGGCGTCGAAGGACGTCGGCTGTGATCCCGCGTCCGCGTTCGCCGCCCGCAGTTCGACCGACGTCTGACCCAGGAAAGTGACCGTCACCTTGCCGACCTGCTGAACCTTGCCGAGGTCGAGGATGACGCCGACGCCCGGCTTCAGCTTGCCGAACTGCGGACTCCGGTAGAAGGACGTCTCCCAGTACGTCGCGGTGCTGTTGTCGTAGACGTTTCCTATGTCGCGCGGATTCTCGGAGCCGTCCGTGCCGAACGGGTCGAAGTCATGGGCGCTCTGGATGGCGACCGGCCTGCCGGGCGCCGGCTTCTGCGGGCCCTTGTCGCCGCCGTCCTGCGTCTGCGTGTTGTTGGTGTCGTTCGACTTGCCGCCCTGGTCCATCAGCGCGTCCGCCAGCTGCCAGCTGCCCAGGCCGAGCGCGGCGATGAGGAGGGCGGAGACCGCCCACTTCAGAGCCTTGCCGGTGCGGCTCTGCAGCGGCGGCGGGGGCGTGATCGGCTGGGTGCCACCGAGACGCGGCGCGGGGCGGCCGTAGGTGCCCTGCTGGTACGTCGTGCGCTGGTACTCCGGCGGCGCCGTGAACGTGGGCTCCGGCGGGCGGATGCGGGGCATCTCGCCGATCACCTTGACCAGTTCCTCCGGCGTGGTGCACGCGGACTCGTGCCGGGAGGCGGTGGCCCCGTCGTTGGCGAGCGCGCGCATCGCGAGTTCGGACAGCCCGCGGTGGACACCGGCCCGCACCTGGTCCGGCGCGATGAGGCCGATGGCCTTGGGCAGGCCGGACAGGCCGTACGCGTCGTTCTCGTACGGCCAGCGCTGCGTCAGCGCCGCGTACAGCAGGGCGCCGATCGCCTCGGTGTCGGTGCGCTGCGGGGTGTCGGAGCTGATGCCGCGCAGGGCCGCGTTCACGGCGAGGCCGCGGATACGCCACTGCCCGGTGGAGGCCCGCAGCACGGCGTTCGGGTTCAGCCGCAGATGGGCGAGGCCCTCGCGGTGCGCGGCGGCCATGGCGGAGGCGATCTGGCTGACCATCTGGAAGGCGTCGTGCGGCTCCAGCGGGCCGGACGCGAGCAGCGCGGTCAGCTCGGTGGAGTCGGGCAGCCATTCGTGCACGACGTAGACGAGGTCGTTCTCCTCGACGGCGTCGAGGACCTGCACGAAACGAGGGTCGCCGAGCAGTGCCGACGAACGGGCGGCCGCCAGGACGGAACGCGCGCGCGGATGGTCCGCGGGAAGGATGTGGACGCCGACGGCACGACGGAGTTTCTCGTCGACCGCACGCCAGCTGCTGAATCCGTCCAGACGGGTGACGCACTCCTCGAGTCGGTAGCGTCTGGCGAGTTTGTGACCGCTGTGCAGTTCGGGCGGCGAGGCCTTGTCCGCGGGATGCCCGGTGTCGCCGCTCCCCTGCGCCTCCTCGCTGTCCGTGTCCCGTTCCGGGTTCTGGGCCACCCCGTCGGCCGTGGACTGGTCCGCCTTGGCGGTCAGCGGCTCGTCACCGCTGTTGCCTGCCACGTCGACGGCAGCCGTGCTCCGTTCCGCCACCGTCGTCCCTGCCTCCCCATCCGTTGCACGCTGTCCGACGCCGAAACCAATTGTGCCCACAGTCCGCCGCTATGCACGACACACAGCAGCGGACGATGGTTGTGCGCCTACCCCCGCATCAGCGCCCCAGACGCCCGCGCACCATGCCCACGAGCGAGTTGAGTTCATCGATCCGCATCCGGCGCGCGGCCACGAAGAACACGCCCAGGAGCACGACACCGCCGACGAGCAGCGAGGCGAAGGAGCCGACGACGCCCTGGCCGAGCGAGTGCCCGATGCCGTAGCAGGCGGCGCCGCTGAGCAGTGCCGCCGGCACCGAGGCGATCCCGAGCCGCGCGTAGGTCCGCAGCACCCGGGTGCCGTCCAGATCGCCGCCGAGGCGCTTGCGCAGCCGCTGCCAGGCGACGCCGACACCGATGGCGTAGGCGAGGCCGTACGAGGCGGCCATGCCCGCGACCGCCCAGCGGGACGGCAGCAGGAAGTAGCAGAGCGCGGAGGCGCTCGCGTTGACGATCGCCACGATCACCGTGTTGTAGAAGGGCGTGCGGGTGTCTTCGTACGCGTAGAAGGCGCGCAGGACGACGTACTGGACCGAGTAGGGGATCAGGCCGAGGGCGAACGCCATCAGCATGTACCCCATGTTGGTGGCCGCGCCGATGCCAGCGGAGCCGAAGATCAGGGTGCACATCGGGATGCCGAGCGCGACGAAGCCGAAGGCGATGGGGACGATGGCGACCGCGGTCGTGCGCAGGCCCTGGGAGATGTCGTCGCGGACGGCGCCGCCGTCGCCCTCGTGGGCCGCGCGCGAGATGCGTGGCAGCAGCGCGGCCATCAGGGAGACCGTGATGATGGCCTGCGGCAGGCCCCAGATCAGCTGGGCGTTGGCGTAGGCGGCGAAGCCCGTGCCCTTGACGCCGGAGTTCTCGCCGGCCGCGGTGGACAGCTGGGTCACGATCATCGCGCCGGCCTGGTTGGCGAGGACGAACAGGACCGTCCACTTGGCGAGCATCGCGGCCTTGCCCAGGCCGTGGCCCTTCCAGTCGAAGCGCAGGCGGATCCGGAAGCCGGTCTCGCGCAGGTACGGGATCATCGCGAGGGCCTGGACGACCAGACCGAGCAGGACACCGACGCCGAGCAGCCGTTGGCCCTCCGCCGGGATGTTGGTGACGGTCATGTGGGAGTTCGCGGCGGTGCCGTAGACCCAGATGAACATGCCGAGCGTCACGATGATGACGATGTTGTTCAGGACCGGGGTCCACATCATCGCGCCGAACTTGCCGCGCGCGTTGAGGATCTGGCCCATCACCACGTGGATGCCCATGAAGAAGATCGAGGGCAGGAAGTAACGGGTGAAGGTGACCGCCACGTCGTTGGCCGCCGGGTTGGTGGCGACCGAGTTCGACAGCAGCCGGACCAGGAGCGGCGCCGCGAACATCGCGAGAGCGGTCAGCGCGGCCAGGGCCACCATCACCAGGGTGAGCAGCCGGTTGGCGAAGGCCTCGCCGCCGTCCTCGTCCTCCTTCATGGAGCGCACCAGCTGGGGCACGAACACGGAGTTGAGGCCGCCGCCGACGGTGAGGATGTAGATCATCGTCGGCAGCTGGTAGGCCACCTGGAACGAGTCGGCGAGGAAGCCGAGGCCGAGGGCCGCGGCGATCAGCGCGGAGCGGACGAAGCCGGTGAGCCGGGAGACCATCGTTCCCGCCGCCATGACGGCGCTGGACTGCAGCAGCCCGGAGGCGCGCCCGCCCTTCTTCGCGGTGCCGGCCGCGGCAGGGGCGGCCTCGGCGGGAGCGGACGGCCGCGACGGACCGGTGGGGCCGGGTGCGCCGAAGGGACCGGACGGGCCGGTGGAGTAGGGGACCGGGGTCGGGCCGGGCACGGGCGGCTGCATCGGGTGGCCGCCGGCGGGAGCGCCCGTCTGGTACGCGGTCCCCGCCTCCTGGCCCGGGTACTGAGGGCCCTGCGCCTGGGGTGTCGCGTACGGGCCCGACGCCGCGTACGGCCCCGTGGACGGCATGTACGGCCCCGTGGACGGCGTGTACGGACCCGTCGGCGCCTCGTACGGCGCGTAGGGGGCGCCGGGGGCCTGTCCGGATCCCGGGGCCGCCGCCGGGCCGGGCACGGACGGAGGCTCCACAGGACCGGGCACGCCGTTCTGCTGCTGGTCCCGGAACAGGTGGGCGAAGGCGTCGGGCTCGTGGTACTCCTCGCCGGAGTGCGAGACGAGGTCGTCCACGCCCACGAACTGGGTCGTGCGGGGGTTGTCGCCGTACGGCAGGTACTGGGTGGCGTCGCCGTCCGGTTCGGGGGCCGGGGTCTGGGCCCACACGTGCGGGTCGGGGGCGTGCGGCGACTGGGCCGGCGGGGCGTACAGCGGCTGCTGCTGCTCGTACGTGCCCGGGGGCGGCGGGGGGTGCGCGGCACGGTCGTAGAGCGCCTCGGCGACCGGGTCCTGGGCGGTGAGGTCCTGTGCCCGGTAGGGGTCCTGGTCGTAGGCGTCCTGGAGGTACATGTCCGCCGCTTGCTGCGGCGGCACCTGGCCCGGCTCGGGCGGGGTCTCGGGGTAGCCCGAGCCCGCGCCATGGCCGCGGTCACCGTCGTACGGCGCGTTCATGGTTACCCCACCTCATCGTCCCGGGCCACACCGGCCACGACATCGCTCAACGGTCCACTCTCTCACCCGTCGCGGACGGGTCCGTGCTTTCCGATGCGGTGTCCGGCGCAGGGTCACTCGGCTGGTCCGGGTCGTCTTCCCCGGACGGAGTGTCGGACTCCTCCGGGAGACGGTCCGCGGGGGCGTCGGGGTTCCCGGGCTCGTCAGGGGTGTCCTCCCCCGCCGCGTCGGGGCCGTCGTCCTCGGCCTGGCGGGCGGCGGCGCGCTTGCGGTGGGTGTACATCCGGAAGCCTGCCAGGACGAGCAGGAGGACGCCGCCGCCGATGACGAGCATCACCGTCGGCGTGACCTCGGTGACCTTCACGTCGAAGCTGACCGGGTCGCCGTACTCCTGGCCGTCCTCGGTGAACAGCTGGGCGATGACTCCGACCCGGCCGTTGGCGTTGGCCGAGGTGGTGAACTTCACGGACTGGCTGTGGCCGCCGGAGACCTCGACGGGCTGCTCGTAGTACGCCTTGCCGCCGATCTTCAGACGGGTCGGCATCGTGGAGGTGAGCCGCAGGACCAGATGGCTCACGGGCTGGACGAGGTTGTTCTGGACGGTCACCGGGATGGTCGCGCTGCGTCCCGAGAGCTTGGTCTCCGACTTGTCGATCAGCTTGACCTGGTCGGCGAGCTCGTAGAGCCAGTCCTCCACATCGCCGCGGTAGCTCTCCGCGGCCGAGGCACGGCCGCGCCACGAGGCGGACATCCCGCGGTTTATGGCCCGCCCGAACGGGGTGACCACGCGGGACTGGTCGGTGAGGATCACCTGGAAGTTGTCGAGCTTGTCCTGCGTGCGCGCGATCTGCTCGAAGGCGGACCTCGGTAGCTCCTGGCGGCGCAGCGAGGAGGGGTACGCCGACGTCGACGGGATGCGCGTGGTGGCGTTCGGGTCGGGCTTGGCCTTGGCGGCAGCGGTCAGGTCCTGGGCCTGGGACCAGGTCCCGCTCTGGAGCGCCTTCAGGGCCGTGGCCATCGCCTGTGCCTGGCTCGCGGACGGCATGCGCTGGGGGGCGACGACGATGCTGCGCTGTGCGTCCGACTGCGCGGTCACCTCCAGGCTCTGCGCCAGGAACTCCTGCACCGCGAGCGTGGCCGGGCCGGCCTTGGTCAGGTCGCCCTCGAAGGCCGTGGACATCCGGGCGTCGGCGACCACCGCGGTGGTGCCGCCGCCGATCGGCCGGGCGGCGGAGGGCGTGTAGGTCAGCCCGGAGGTCTCCTGGAGGCTGTCGCTGCGGGCGATCACGCGGTCGGCGCCCGCGGAGGTGGCGACCTTGATGATCGACGGGTCGACGGCGCCTTCCACGGGCCAGGCGAAGTCGGTGCTCGGAGTGACGTGGAGCACGGTCTTCACCGTCGTGGCGGCGACATCGGTGGCGTCCTTGAGGTGGCTGAGCGAGCCGGTGACGCTGGTGCCGATGTGCGCGAGGGAGGCCAGGTCCGGGTCGGCGAAGGGCAGCGCCACGACCTCCTTGCCCGTGACGGCCTTCTGCAGGTTGTCCAGCCACTGCTTGGCGAGCGCCTGGTGCTCCCGGGGACCGGGTGTGCTGGTGTTGTCGGGGCCCTGGACGCGGTAGCCCTTCGCCATGGCGTCCACGGAGGCCAGCAGGTCAGGATCGATCACCCAGGTGACGTCGAGGTCCCTGCCCAGATCGACCATGCGGGCCAGTCGGCCGCCCGGCCCGAGGTCCTTGGCGAGGTCGTCGTCGAGGAAGACCGGCGTCTGCAGCTCCCCGGCGCCCGTCCGGGCCGTCATGTGGACCCTGGACAGCAGCGGCCACAGGAACGTCGTCCTCGTCCTGGTGTCGGCCTCGGACGGTTGCCAGGGCAGGAAGGTCCGCTGGATGCCGAGCGTCTGGTCCCAGGGCTGTGCGGAGGTCTGGCCGGAGAGGGCGACCCCGAACTCGTAGACGCCGTCCTGGCCGAGGTCGAGCTTGTCCACCGGGACGGAGATGCTGAAGTGCTCGGCGACGCCCGGGGCCAGCTTGGCGAACTTCTCCCCGTACTTGCCGTCGACCTCGGTCCCGGTGCCGAGCTGGAGGTCGTCGGAGTGCCGGGACACGGCGTCGATCGCCGAGCGGGTGTTCAGCAGGGGGCCCATCCGCAGGCCCACCTGGGCGTCGGTGACGGTCTGCTTGCCGGTGTTGGTCACCGTGCCGGACACCGTCAGCGTGTCCCCGTCGGTGGGAGCGCTGGGGCTGAGCGAGTCCAGTGAGACGGCCACGGTGTCGCCGCCGGCGGCCTGCGCGGGCGCGGCTGCGGGCAGCTGGAGCAGCCCGGCCAGCAGGGGCGCCCCGGCGAGCAGCGTACCTGTGCGCCGCAGCCACCGGCGCGCAGGTGAGGCAGTGGTCCCCTGGAAGTCAGCCGCCTCGGCCACGCGCTCGCCCGTCCCTCGTCGTCGTCAGTGGTCGTCGCAATGTGCGTCCACGCATCGTAACGATGCCCGCTGAGCGGAAGTGCCGCGGAGTACGTCACAAGATCGGGACAGCGCCGCGGTCCGTCCTCTATATCCAGTATCGAGCGGAGCGCAGGTGTACGCCGCAAGCGCAGTCCTTGTGCGGGTATGGAGGGAGGCGTCCGTGCCCCTCATATGAGGGCGCCTGCGGGGCCCCGGGCCACGTACCCTCTTCTGTTGTGCCGAACCCCAACGATGACACTCCCGCTGCCCTCAGCCAGGCGCAGCAGCGCGCGGTGAGCGAGCTGCTGCGGGTGGCCCCTGTCGCCGACGACCTCGCCCGCCGCTTCAAGGAGGCCGGGTTCTCACTCGCCCTGGTGGGCGGCTCGGTCCGGGACGCGCTGCTCGGCCGGCTCGGGAACGACCTGGACTTCACCACGGACGCCCGTCCCGAGGACGTGCTGAAGATCGTCCGTCCCTGGGCGGACGCCGTCTGGGAGGTCGGGATCGCGTTCGGCACGGTGGGCGTGCAGAAGGACGCCCGTGTCGGAGACACCGACTGGCGTTTCCAGATCGAGATCACCACCTACCGGTCCGAGGCGTACGACCGCACCTCGCGCAAGCCGGAGGTGTCGTACGGCGACTCCATCGAGGAGGACCTGGTCCGCCGCGACTTCACGGTCAACGCGATGGCCGTGGCGCTGCCGGAGAAGGAGTTCATCGACCCGCACGGGGGTCTGGACGACCTCGCCGCCCGGGTCCTGCGGACGCCCGGCACCCCGGAGGACTCGTTCTCGGACGATCCGCTGCGGATGATGCGGGCCGCCCGGTTCGCCGCGCAGCTGGACTTCGAGGTCGCCCCCGAGGTCGTCGCCGCGATGAAGGGGATGGCCGGGCGCATCGAGATCGTCTCGGCGGAGCGGGTCCGGGACGAGCTGAACAAGCTGGTCCTGTCCGCCCACCCGCGCAAGGGCCTGGCCCTGCTGGTGGCCACCGGGCTCGCCGACCACGTCCTGCCCGAGCTGCCGGCCCTGCGTCTGGAGCGTGACGAACACCACCGGCACAAGGACGTCTACGAGCACACGCTGATCGTGCTGGAGCAGGCCATGGCGCTGGAAGAGGGCGTGCCCGACCTCACGCTGCGTCTGGCCGCGCTGCTGCACGACATCGGCAAGCCGCGCACCCGCCGCTTCGAGGAGGACGGCCGGGTCTCGTTCCACCACCACGAGGTGGTCGGGGCGAAGATGACCAAGAAGCGGATGACGGTTCTGAAGTACTCCAACGAGCTGGTGAAGGACGTCTCACGGCTGGTCGAGCTTCATCTCCGCTTCCACGGCTACGGCACCGGTGAGTGGACGGACTCGGCGGTCCGCCGCTACGTCCGTGACGCCGGCCCGCTGCTGGACCGTCTGCACAAGCTGACCCGCTCCGACTGCACCACCCGGAACAAGCGCAAGGCATCTGCGCTCTCCCGCGCCTACGACGGCCTGGAGGGGCGCATCGCGGAGCTTCAGGAGCAGGAGGAGCTGGACGCGATCCGCCCGGATCTGGACGGCAACCAGATCATGGAGATCCTGGGCGTCGGCCCCGGTCCTGCCGTCGGCAAGGCGTACAAGCACCTGCTGGAACTGCGACTGGAGCACGGCCCGATGGAGCACGACGCGGCCGTGGGAGCCCTCAAGGAGTGGTGGGCCGAGCAGGGCTGAGGCCGTGGAACGAGGTCATGTTTCACGTGAAACATGACCCCGGAACCTCGAACGGGATGTGCTGAGGGGCGATGTTTCACGTGAAACATCGCCCCTCAGTGCGTCGTCTCTACTTCTTGTAATCCTTCAGGCAGAGCAGGAAGTCGTCGCTCTTGCCGCTCTCGGTGTACGTGTACTGGAAGTCCTTGGCCTCGGCCTCGCACTTGGCGGAGGCCGTGATCTCGGTGAGGTACTTGCCCTTGACCTTGGCCAGCACCACATACTGAGCCTTCGACGAGCCGCAGTCGACGACCTCGAGGTCCGGGTTGGTGTCGCTGCCGCTACCCCGGTGCATGCAGTCGCCGACCTTGGCGGTGTTCGCGTCGTCCTGGCTGGCGATGTAGCCGCCGATGGCCAGACCGGCGACAGCCACGACGATGACGATGGCCCTGATCGTCTTGAAGCTGACCTTGCGCTTGGGCTGCGGGGGAACCGGAGGGTACGGGGCGCCGGGCTGCGGCGGGTACGGAGCCTGGCCCTGGGGCGGAAAGCCACCCTGCGGCGGGTACGGGGCCTGGCCCTGGGGCGGGTAACCGCCCTGCGGCGGGTAGGGAGCCTGACCCTGGGGCGGCGGAGTAGTCATTGTGGGATCCCCCTGGAACGTGGGTGCGCATGGCAAACGCGGCTGCGTAGAGCGCAAGGTAAGACCCACGTAAATTAGCGGCTCCCACTGACAACTCTGTAACCCGGAAGAACTCTGTGTCTCCGATGTGACACTTACCGGAGTGCAAAGCGGGCCATAGTCGCAGCAACCGCTCCGTAGACAAGGGCCACGGTGACCACCAGGGCCGCCGAGCGGCCGTCCGGCGGGAGCATCAGGGCGGCCAGACCGGCCGCGCCCACGAAGGCGACGTTGAAGAGGACGTCGTAGACGGAGAAGACACGGCCCCGGAAGCCGTCCTCGACGCACGCCTGGACGATCGTGTCGGTGGAGATCTTGGCGCCCTGGGTGATCAGCCCCAGTACGAAGGCCGCGACCAGCAGTGGGCCCGTGGCGAACGGCAGGCCGAGGGCGGGCTCCAGGACGGCGGCGGAGGCGGCGCACACCACGATCCACCACCCGGGGCCGAGCCGGCCCGCCGCCCACGGCGTCACCACGGCCGCCGCGAAGAAGCCCGCCCCGGACACCGCGACCGCGAGTCCCAGCAGCCTGAGTCCGTCCTCGGGGGTCGACGCGAGGTGATACCGGCACAGCATGAGCAGCAGGACGAGGAGTGCGCCGTAGCAGAAGCGCATCAGGGTCATCGCGGCGAGCGCCCAGGCCGCCTCTCTGCGCCGGGGCGAGGCCAGATGCCGGACGGCCGCGAACAGCTCGCGAGCCGTGACGGCGAGCACCGTCCGCAGCTGCGGCCGTACCGCTTCCCGGTCGGGACCGAGCAGCGCGGGAGCCAGGCTCAGGGACATCAGGGCGGCGCACAGATAGAGGAAGGCGCCCAGCAGTACCACGGCGGCGTCGGAGTCCGACACCACGAGCCGCACCAGGAAGGCCAGACCGCCCCCGGCGGTCGCGGCCAGCGTTCCGGCGGTCGGGGAGAGGGAGTTTGCCAGCACCAGCCGCCCGGCGTCGACCACACGCGGCAGCACGGCGGACAGACCCGCCAGGACGAAGCGGTTGACGGCCGTGACGCACAGCGCGGAGGCGAAGAACAGCCAGTCCGGTACATGCGCGACCATCAGCACGGCGGTGGCCGCCGCCAGCGCGGCGCGCAGCGCGTTGCCGTAGACGAAGACCTGCCGGCGCCGCCAGCGGTCCAGGAGCACGCCCGCGAAGGGGCCGACGAGGGAGTAGGGAAGCAGCAGGACCGCCATCGCCGAGGCGATCGCCGTGGCCGAGGTCTGCTTCTCCGGGGAGAAGACGACGTACGCGGCGAGCGCGACCTGGTACACGCCGTCCGCGCCCTGGGACAGGAGGCGCACGTACAGCAGGCGTCGGAAGTTCCGCAGGCGCAGCAGGACGCGCAGGTCACGGACGACGGGCATGGGCCACAGCCTCACATATGCGGAGGGTCCCCGGGTCGGAAAACCCGGGGACCCTCACCGCCCTGGCAGGAGCGTTCCGTCCGGCGCGGGGTGCGCGCCGTGTGGCGGCCTAGGGGGTGTCGTTTGGATCATCCCGGCGTCGCGGGCCCTGGCACGCACATCTGCGGCGTTGTCGTCGATCGCCGACTCCCCCACGCTCGGCTTCGCTCGCGCGGGGGGACCCCCATCGCGTCGACTCCCTCCTCCGCCTTGCATCCGCACGCACCAGACCCCGCTCGGGTCGGCCGGTCCGCACTGTCAGTCACGGCCGGCCTGATCCAAACGACACCCCCTAGCGCTCGACGTCGCCGCGGATGAACTTCTCGACGTTCTCGCGGGCCTCGTCGTCGAAGTACTGGACCGGCGGGGACTTCATGAAGTACGAGGACGCCGACAGGATCGGGCCGCCGATGCCGCGGTCCTTGGCGATCTTCGCGGCGCGCAGGGCGTCGATGATGACACCGGCGGAGTTCGGGGAATCCCAGACCTCGAGCTTGTACTCAAGGTTCAGCGGGACGTCACCGAAGGCGCGGCCTTCGAGGCGGACGTAGGCCCACTTGCGGTCGTCGAGCCACGCGACGTAGTCGGACGGGCCGATGTGGACGTTCTTCTCGCCGAGGTCCCGGTCGGGGATCTGGGAGGTGACGGCCTGCGTCTTGGAGATCTTCTTGGACTCCAGGCGCTCGCGCTCGAGCATGTTCTTGAAGTCCATGTTGCCGCCGACGTTCAGCTGCATCGTGCGGTCCAGGATGACACCCCGGTCCTCGAAGAGCTTCGCCATGACGCGGTGCGTGATGGTGGCACCGACCTGCGACTTGATGTCGTCGCCGACGATCGGGACGCCCGCCTCGGTGAACTTGTCCGCCCACTCCTTGGTGCCGGCGATGAAGACCGGGAGGGCGTTGACGAAGGCGACCTTGGCGTCGATGGCGCACTGCGCGTAGAACTTCGCGGCGTCCTCGGAACCCACGGGCAGGTAGCAGACCAGAACGTCGACCTGCTTGTCCTTCAGGATCTGGACGACGTCGACCGGCTCGGCCTCCGACTCCTCGATGGTCTCGCGGTAGTACTTGCCGAGACCGTCGAGGGTGTGGCCGCGCTGGACGGTGACACCGGTGGAGGGCACGTCGCAGATCTTGATGGTGTTGTTCTCGGAGGCGCCGATGGCGTCCGCCAGGTCGAGGCCGACCTTCTTGGCGTCCACGTCGAACGCGGCGACGAACTCGACGTCGCGCACGTGGTAGTCACCGAACTGCACGTGCATCAGGCCGGGGACCTTGGACGCCGGGTCGGCGTCCTTGTAGTACTCGACTCCCTGCACCAGCGATGCGGCGCAGTTGCCCACGCCGACGACGGCTACGCGAACCGAACCCATTCCGGTTGCTCCCTGTGTGTACGAGTGAGGCCCTGTGTGGCACTCACGTGGCGGTGTCGCCGGGCGAATCCGTCCGGGGGGTGTCCCCGGGACGGGGCAGGCCGCCCGTCGCTCCAAATGTGGTGTCCTGCTGAGCGGACTCCCCGGACTCGGAACCCCTCAGGTCCCGCCCGGCCCGCTCGCTCTCGATGAGCTCGTTCAGCCAGCGCACTTCGCGCTCCACGGACTCCATCCCGTGGCGCTGGAGCTCGAGCGTGTAGTCGTCGAGGCGCTCCCTCGTGCGCACCAGGGAGGCACGCATCTTCTCCAGGCGCTCTTCCAGGCGGCTGCGCCGGCCCTCCAGCACGCGCATGCGCACATCGCGCGACGTCTGCCCGAAGAAGGCGAACCGTGCGGCGAAGTGCTCGTCCTCGTACGCGTCGGGACCGGTCTGCGAGAGCAGCTGCTCGAAGTGCTCCTTACCGTCTGCCGTCAATCGGTACACGATCTTTGCCCGGCGTCCGGCGAGGGAGACGGCGTCCTCGTGGGTGTTGCCCGGCTCCTCGATCAACCAGCCGTTGGTGACCAGCGTCTTGAGGCAGGGGTAGAGGGTTCCGTAGCTGAACGCCCGGAACACACCCAGGGACGTGTTGAGTCGTTTGCGCAGCTCATAGCCGTGCATCGGTGACTCGCGCAGCAGTCCGAGTACGGCGAACTCAAGGATGCCGGAACGCCGGCTCATGAGCGCCTCCTCTCGGTCCGCCGCGTCTTTATCTCGTGCTGATGTATCGACTCGATACATCAGCACGATAGAACGGCCTTCCGCATGCGACAAGAGGGAGGACGGTGAACGGGATCACATCACTGATTCAGAGGTGCCGACTTGCCTGATTTGAGGTGAAGTTCGGGGCTAGGAGGGTTTTGGCGGTGCGTAGTCTGTGCGGCATGCACACCACCGGGAACCACGCGACGCCTGGGGAGCGTCGTGGTCCTCGGTGCAGTACGGGTGAATGCAGCAACGACCTCATCCGTATGTCGGGGGGACCGGAAACCAGCCGCCGTTTCCAGGCGCGCACGGAAGCGCGCCTGCCCGAGGAGTAGTCGTTCGATGAGCGAGCACCGTCGCAAACCGCCGCAGCCGCAGGGAGGCGGACGTGCCGCGGCCCGACAAGGCCAGCCCGGCCCGTCCTCCGGCCGCCGCGCGGCGCCGAGCGGCGCCACCGGGTCTTCCGCCGACTCCCAGGGGTCCCGTTCGTACGGGCCCGACTCCCCGGGGCCGGGGGGTGAGGAGCGCTCCTACGGGGGCCGTGCCGAGGCACGCCGGGCGGCGCAGAGAGGCGGCGGCCGGCGCAGAGCCGCCGACAACGCGGGCCCGGGTGGCCGGCGTGGGGGTCCGGGCGGTCCGACCGGCCCCGGGCGCGGCCGAGGCCGTGCGGCGGCGGCGCCCGCGAAGAAGCGGTTCATCGACTACCCCCGCGCGGGCAAGTACGGCTGGCATCGCTGGGTGCCGTCCTGGAAGCTCGTCTCCGGCCTGTTCATCGGCTTCGTCGGCTGCCTGGTCGCGATCGCGGGCATCGGCTTCGCGATGGTGCAGGTGCCCAGCGAGAACATCGCCGCCCAGTCGCAGAACAACGTCTACTACTGGGCCGACGGCAGCCAGATGGTGGCCACCGGCACCGGTGTGAACCGCCAGAACGTCACCATCGACAAGATCCCCGAGGCCATGCAGTGGGCCGTGATCTCGGCGGAGAACAAGAGCTTCTACCAGGACTCGGGCGTCGACCCCATGGGCATCGCACGCGCCCTGGTCAACATGGCGACGGGCGGTCAGACGCAGGGTGGTTCGACCATCACCCAGCAGTTCGTCAAGAACACGTACCTCAGCCAGGACCAGACCGTCACCCGCAAGTTCAAGGAGATGTTCATCTCCATAAAGGTGGGGACGAAGTTCGACAAGCAGACGATCCTGCAGGGGTACCTGAACACCTCGTACTACGGCCGCGGTGCCTACGGCATCCAGGCCGCCGCCCAGACCTACTACGGCAAGGACGCGGTCGATCTCAAGCCGTCCGAGTGCGCCTTCCTCGCCGCACTGCTGAAGGGCCCGACGTACTACGACCCGGCCGGCAACGCCGACCTCGACCCGAACGCGAACGCGAACGACAACCTCAGGCGTTCGAAGGAGCGCTGGTCCTGGATCCTCGGTGAGATGCACAAGGACAAGCGCCTCACCGACGCCCAGTACCAGGAGGCCGTCAAGACGTACCCGAATCCCCAGGGCCGCAAGGCGACCAAGGGCATGACCGGCCAGGTCAGCTACCTGGTCGACACCGCCAAGAAGTACGTCCTGAACCACTCCGACATCCCGGAGGCCCAGTTCGACCAGGGCGGCTACCAGATCTACACGACCTTCCAGAAGGACAAGGTCAACGCGCTCAGCGCGGCCGTCAAGAAGATCCAGAAGGAGCGGCTGCACCCCAAGACCGAACCGAAGGACAAGTACGTCCAGTTCGGCGCGGCGTCGATCAAGCCCGACGACGGAGCGATCGTCGCCCTCTACGGCGGTGACGGCTACGAGAACGGCCACTTCACCAACAACGCAGACACCTCGGGTGTCCCCGTCGGTTCGACGTGGAAGCCGTTCGTACTGGCCGCGGCCATGCAGTACGGGACGTACAAGGACCCCGGGCAGCCCGTCTCCCCGCTGAGCAAGTACAACGGCAACGACCACCTCAAGGTCAGGAAGCCGGACGGGTCGTACTACCTCAAGAAGGACAATTCGACCTTCTATCAGATGAACGAGAGTCCTCATCCCTGGGGCTACATCACCCTGCGCAAGGCGATGGAGCAGTCCATCAACACCCCGTTCGTGCAGCTGGGCGTCGACGTGGGGATGTCCCACGTACGGGATGTCGCGCAGTCGACCGGCATACTCCCGGCCTCCATGTCGCAGGACCTGAATCCGTCGTTCGCCATCGGTACCTCCACGCCCAGCGCGATCCGCATGGCCGACGCCTACGCGACGTTCGCGGCGTCCGGCAAGCAGGCCGACCCCTACTCGGTGACCGCCGTCAAGTACAAGGGCGCGGACCAGCCGGGCTTCGACAAGCCGAAGAAGAAGCAGGCGCTGACGCCGGACGTCGCCGACAACGTCACGGACGTTCTGGAGAACGTGATCCAGAACGGTACGGGCACGAACGCCAAGGCCCTGGGCCGTACGGCGGCGGGCAAGACCGGTACCACCGACAAGAACAAGTCGGCCTGGTTCGTCGGATACACCCAGCAGCTGTCGACCTCGGTGGCGATGTTCCGTGAGAACCCCAAGGACCACGAGCTGCTCTCCATGAACGGCACGGCAGGTGTGGACTCCATCCACGGTGGTGACATCCCGACCTCGGTCTGGACCGAGTACATGCTGGCCGCGCTGAAGAACCAGAACGACCCGGGCTTCCCCGACCCCGTGAAGATCGGCACGGTCCAGGACGAGGCCGGCGCCCCGTCCCCGACCCCGTCGGCCACCATCACGCCGAGCGAGACCCCGACCGAGTCGGCGTCCCCGTCGCCGAGCGAGTCGGCCAGCCCGTCCCCGTCGCCGAGCGACACCTGCCAGTTCGCCTGCGGCGGCAATGGCGGTAACGGCGGAAACGGCCAGGGTGGTACGACCGGAGGAACCACGCCCTCGCCGACCGCCACGGACACGACCGGTACAGCCGGCGGCCCCAGGGGCAACGGCAACGGAGGCATCTTCGGAGGCCAGACCGGCTAGCCGGGCCGCCTGCCCGGTTGGCGGTCATTTCGGCCGGCACGGGTGTTTCACGTGAAACATGGGCCGCCGCACCGACAAGGTGCGGCGGCCCTCGTCGTTTCCTCAGAGACGTACGGCAGGATGTGGCCCATGCCCAGTGCAGAAACGACGCCCGCGCGCGTGCACGAGCCGGATCCGGTACGGCCGACCAGGGAGGACGAGGTCGCCGCGGCCGGCAGCGAACTCATCGGCGGCCCCATCGGGCGTCATGCCCTGCTCGGGACGTCCTGGTGGACGCCCGTACGGGTCATCGCGCTCGTGGCGGTCGGCATGTTCGCCCTCGGCCTCGTCCAGAAGGTGCCCTGCTACGACGGCGGCTGGTTCTTCGGTGCCAGCTCGCAGTACACCCACGCCTGCTACTCGGACATCCCGCACCTCTACCAGGGGCGTGGCTTCGCCGACGGGCTCGTGCCGTACTTCGACCGGCTCCCCGGCGACATGGACTACCTCGAATACCCGGTGCTGACCGGTGTGTTCATGGAGGTCGCGGCCTGGCTCACACCCGGCAGCGGCAGCATTCAGCACCAGGAGCAGTGGTACTGGTTCGTGAATGCCGGGATGCTGATGGTCTGCGCGGCGGTCATCGCCGTCTGTGTGACCCGTACGCACCGCAGGCGCCCCTGGGACGGCCTGCTGGTCGCCCTGGCACCGGCCTTCGCGCTGACGGCCACCATCAACTGGGACCTGCTGGCGGTGGCCCTGACGGCCGCCGCGATGTTCATGTGGTCGCGGGGCCGTGCCGTCGCCTTCGGCGTGCTGCTGGGGCTCGCCACGGCCGCCAAGCTCTATCCCGTCCTCCTGCTCGGCCCGCTGTTCGTGCTGTGCTGGCGGGCCGGCAAGTGGCGGGAGTTCTTCCAGGCGGCGGGCGGCGCCGTCGTCGCGTGGCTCGTGGTGAACCTGCCGGTGATGCTGTTCGCCTTCAAGGGCTGGTCGAAGTTCTACACGTTCAGTCACGACCGGGGCGTCGACTTCGGCTCCTTCTGGCTGATCTGGGTACAGAACTCCAGCCACCCGCCCACCACCGGCTTCGTGAACAACGCGGCCCTGGTACTGGTGGCCGGGTGCTTCCTCGCCATCGGAGCACTGACGCTGGCCGCTCCCCGCCGCCCTCGCTTCGCCCAGCTCGCGTTCCTGGTGGTGGCAGCCTTCATCCTCACCAACAAGGTCTACTCCCCGCAGTACGTCCTGTGGCTGATCCCGCTGGCCGCGCTCGCCCGGCCCAAGTGGCGGGACTTCCTGATCTGGCAGGCGTGCGAGGTGGCGTACTTCCTGGGCATCTGGATGTACCTCGCCTACACGACCAGCGGCGACGCCCACAAGGGTCTGCCGACGCACGGCTACCAGTGGGCGATCGCGCTGCACCTGCTGGGCACGCTGTACCTGTGCGCGGTCGTCGTCCGGGACATCCTCATGCCGGAGCGGGACGTGGTGCGCAGGTCCGGGGACGACGACCCCTCGGGCGGGGTCCTCGACGGCGCGGAGGACGTCTTCGTGCTGGGCGCGGCGGCCCGTCCCCCGCAGCACGCGGCCCACGCCGCGGCGCCTCAGGTGGACTGGGGGCGGCCCGAACCACAGCCGTATCAGGACCGTTCGCTCTGAGTGAACCTGCCCCGAGGGTGTGAAGCCTGAGGGCGTGAAGCCTGAGGGCATGAAGAAGGCCGTGTACGAGCGATGCGTACACGGCCTCTTCGCTGTACCAGCGGCACCAGCTGCAGCAGTACTGGCGGTGGCAGTGGGTGCTAGCGGTCGACGATGCGGTCGAACTGCGTGGTGGTGTGCCGCAGATGGGCCACCAGCTCGTCACCGACCTTCGGCTCGGGCGCGTCCGAGGGCACGAACAGGATCGACACCTGCATGTGCGGCGGCTCGGCGAACCAGCGCTGCTTGCCGCCCCAGACGAACGGCGAGAGGTTCCGGTTCACCGTGGCGAGGCCGGCCCGTGCGACGCCCTTGGCGCGCGGCATGACGCCGTGCAGGGCCTTCGGGGCCTCCAGGCCCACCCCGTGCGACGTGCCGCCCGCCACGACCACCAGGTAGCCGTCCGAGGCCGCCTTCTGCTGCCGGTAGCCGAAGCGGTCGCCCTTGGCCACGCGCGTGACGTCCAGGACGGCACCGCGGTACTCGGTGGCCTCGTGGTCCCCCAGCCACAGCCGCGTGCCGATGCGGGCGCGGAAACGGGTCTGCGGGAACTGCTGCTGGAGCCGGGCGAGTTCCTCGGCCTTGAGGTGGCTCACGAACATCGTGTGCAGCGGCAGCCGGGCCGCGCGCAGCCGGTCCATCCAGCCGATGACCTCCTCGACGGCGTCCGAGCCGTCGGTGCGGTCCAGCGGCAGGTGGATCGCGAAGCCCTCAAGGCGGACGTTCTCGATGGCCTGGTGCAGCTGCGGCAGGTCCTGCTCGCTGATCCCGTGCCGCTTCATCGAGGACATCACCTCGATGACGACACGGGCGCCCACGAGGCCGTACACGCCGTCGATCGACGACACCGAGCGGATCACGCGGTCCGGCAGCGGCACGGGCTCCTCGCCGCGCCGGTACGGCGTGAGCACCAGCAGGTCACCGCCGAAGTAGTCCTTGATGCGTGCGGCCTCGTACGTGGTGCCGACGGCGAGGGTGTCGGAGCCGAGGCGCGTGGCCTCCTCCGACAGCCGTTCGTGTCCGAACCCGTAGCCGTTGCCCTTGCAGACCGGGACGAGTCCCGGGAACTGCTCCTGCACGTGCTTGTGGTGCGCACGCCAGCGCGCGGTGTCGACGTAGAGCGTGAGCGCCATGGCCGGACCCGGAACCTTTCTCGTGGCTGCGGTGGGGGAGAAGGGGAGCTGTGAGGGCTGGGGAGCTGTGAAGGCTATGGAATCAAACGCCCGGGCTCAACGGCGCGACATGTAGATGTCGAGCGCCTTGTGGAGCAGCTTGTTCAGCGGGAAGTCCCACTCGCCGAGGTACTCGGCGGCCTGGCCACCGGTGCCCACCTTGAACTGGATCAGGCCGAAGAGGTGGTCGCTCTCGTCCAGCGAGTCGGAGATGCCGCGCAGGTCGTAGACGGTGCCGCCGAGCGCGTAGGCGTCGCGCAGCATCCGCCACTGCATGGCGTTCGAGGGCCGGACCTCGCGGCCGATGTTGTCGGAGGCGCCGTAGGAGTACCAGACGTGGCCGCCGACGATCAGCATGGTCGCCGCCGACAGGTTCACGCCGTTGTGGCGGGCGAAGTACAGCCGCATGCGGTTGGGGTCCTCGGAGTTGAGGGCCGTCCACATGCGCTGGAAGTACGACAGCGGGCGCGGCCGGAAGTGGTCGCGCACGGCGGTGATCTCGTACAGCCGCTGCCACTCGGCGAGGTCCTGGTAACCGCCCTGGACCACCTCGACGCCGGCCTTCTCGGCCTTCTTGATGTTGCGGCGCCACAGCTGGTTGAAGTTCTTGTGGACCTCTTCCAGGGAGCGGTTCGCCAGCGGCACCTGGAAGACGTAGCGGGGCTGCACGTCGCCGAAGCCGGCGCCGCCGTCCTCGCCCTGCTGCCAGCCCATGCGGCGCAGCTTGTCGGCCACCTCGAAGGCACGCGGCTCGATGAAGTCGGCCTCCATGTCGCGCAGGCGCTTGACGTCCTGGTCCTGGATGCCCTTCTTGATGGTCTCCGCGTTCCAGCGGCGGATGATCACCGGCGGGCCCATCTTCACGGAGAAGGCGCCCTGCTGCTTGAGGTGGGCCAGCATCGGCTGGATCCAGTCGTCCAGGTTCGGCGCGAACCAGTTGATGACCGGGCCCTCGGGGAGATACGCGAGGTAGCGCTTGATCTTGGGCAGCTGGCGGTACAGGACCAGGCCGGCACCGACCATCTCGCCGGTGCGCTCGTCGAACCAGCCGAGACTCTCCGAGCGCCACTCCGCCTTGACGTCGGCCCAGGCCGGGACCTGCATGTGGCTCGCCGCCGGCAGGCTCTGGATGTAGGCCAGATGCTGCTCGCGGCTGATGGTCCTCAGGGTCAGGCTCATGTCGGGGCGCTCCTCGGGCTGGTGTGTCCCCATGGGTACAGGGGCTCCGGCTCTCGCGCCGAAGCCTACTGCGCCGTGCGAGCGCCCCGACTGGGGCGTACGGCACCTTCCGCCCCGGCCTGGAGCCGCCGGGGCGTTCCCGCGGTGTCGGTGAGAGCGCCGTCAGGGGTGACGGCGGGCAGGCTCAGCTGCCGATGAGGCCGCCGAAGAGTCCGCCGTGTGCCATGCCGATCAGGAAACCGATGCCCGAGGCACCGAGACCCAGGATGAGACCGGTCCGCTGACGCGTGGTCTCCGAGATCCACTGTCCGTACGCGCCGACGGCGAGCCCGAGCAGTCCCGTCCAGGAAGTGAGGAGATGGAGGCTGTGGAAGAAGGACGTGATGAAGGACAGCACGCCCAGGACCAGGGTGACCGCCATCAGGGCGTCCTGGAGCGGATGGGCCTTGCCGTCGGTGGCGAACAGGGATCCAGCGGTGTTGGGTCGCAATGCCTGCTGTGCCATGGGGCACCTCCTGCGGATCGCGGCGCACTGTAGCGCCATACACACCCGATGTGTACAGATTGGCGGTCCGCACCGCCGGATTTCAACCGGAAGCCGCTGTGCAGGTAGTCTGTACCGTCTGCACCGGTGTCTGCCCAGTCCTTTCCAGGTCACTGCGGAGGATCCCCAGCGGAGCCCCTCGTTGTCAGTGGTGGCCGATACCGTTGCGTACGCATCACAACCCTCCTGCCACGGAACGACCGTGGCCGCTGAGTCCAAAGGAGGTGGGTTCCACATGCGTCACTACGAGGTGATGGTCATCCTCGACCCCGATCTGGAGGAGCGCGCTGTCGCCCCCCTGATCGAGAACTTCCTCTCCGTCGTCCGTGAGGGCAACGGCAAGGTGGAGAAGGTCGACACCTGGGGCCGTCGTCGTCTCGCGTACGAGATCAAGAAGAAGCCCGAGGGCATCTACTCGGTCATCGACCTGCAGGCCGAGCCTGCGGTCGTGAAGGAGCTCGACCGCCAGATGAACCTGAACGAGTCGGTCCTTCGGACCAAGGTCCTCCGTCCCGAGACCCACTGAGCCTCCGGCTCAGCTGATCTCGGGATTCGAGTAGCAAGCAAGCAGCCAGAGCAAACCCGCCGAGAGGTTCCCCATGGCAGGCGAGACCGTCATCACGGTCGTCGGCAATCTTGTCGACGACCCCGAGCTGCGCTTCACCCCGTCCGGTGCGGCGGTCGCGAAGTTCCGCGTCGCTTCCACACCCCGCACCTTCGACCGCCAGACGAACGAGTGGAAGGACGGCGAGAGCCTGTTCCTGACCTGCTCGGTCTGGCGTCAGGCGGCGGAGAACGTCGCGGAGTCGCTCCAGCGAGGCATGCGCGTCATCGTGCAGGGCCGGCTGAAGCAGCGGTCCTACGAGGACCGTGAGGGCGTCAAGCGCACGGTCTACGAGCTGGACGTCGAGGAAGTCGGCGCCAGCCTGCGCAACGCCACGGCCAAGGTCACCAAGACCGCCGGTGGCGCTCGCGGTGGCCAGGGTGGTTACGGCGGTGGCGGCCAGGGTGGCGGCGGCTGGGGCGGAGGCCCCGGTGGCGGTCAGCAGGGCGGCGGCCAGCAGGGCGGCGCTCCCGCCGACGACCCGTGGGCGACCGGCGGTGCTCCCGCCGGTGGCAACCAGGGTGGCGGCTGGGGCGGTGGCTCCGGTTCTGGCGGCGGTGGCGGCTACTCGGACGAGCCCCCCTTCTAGGTCCTCGGACCTGGGGCGGGCCGTACCCAAACTTCTTGATCACACAGGAGAAACACCATGGCGAAGCCGCCTGTGCGCAAGCCGAAGAAGAAGGTCTGCGCTTTCTGCAAGGACAAGGTCACGTACGTGGACTACAAGGACACGAACATGCTGCGGAAGTTCATTTCCGACCGCGGCAAGATCCGTGCCCGCCGCGTGACCGGCAACTGCACGCAGCACCAGCGTGACGTCGCCACGGCCGTCAAGAACAGCCGTGAGATGGCGCTGCTGCCCTACACGTCCACCGCGCGCTAAGGGAAGGGTGACCGAAACATGAAGATCATCCTCACCCACGAGGTCTCTGGCCTCGGTGCCGCCGGCGATGTCGTCGACGTCAAGGACGGTTACGCTCGCAACTACCTGATCCCGCGGAAGTTCGCTATCCGCTGGACCAAGGGTGGCGAGCAGGACGTGGCGCAGATCCGCCGCGCCCGCAAGATCCACGAGATCCAGACCATCGAGCAGGCCAACGCTGTGAAGGCCCAGCTCGAGGGCGTCAAGGTCCGTCTGGCTGTCCGCTCCGGCGACGCCGGTCGTCTCTTCGGTTCCGTCACCCCGGCCGACATCGCTTCCGCGATCAAGGCTTCCGGTGGCCCCGAGGTCGACAAGCGCCGCATCGAGCTGTCCAGCCCGATCAAGACCCTGGGCGCTCACGAGACGTCCGTGCGTCTGCACCCCGAGGTTGCCGCCAAGGTCAACATCGAGGTCGTCCCGGCGTAACGCTGCGCTCGGTCTGAGCAGCTGAGAGGGGCCGCCCCTGTGGGGGCGGCCCCTCTTCGCGTTGAGGTTCTCTTTGCGGCGGCACGCTTGCGTGGGCACCGGGGGCGGTGTGCACCAGGGGTGCAGGCGCGGATGGTTCACGTGAACGGGCACGGATGTTTCACGTGAAACCGGGACGGTGTGCCGTGGAACCGGGGCGGTGTGCTGGGAACCCCGGTCGGTGTGCTGGGAAACCGGGGCGGGTTGCCGGGCGGTCCGCTCAGCGGGTCGCGCCCGTCACGATCCATCGGCCCGAGCGGGCACGCAGCCACAGGGTCAGCAACCGGACCGCCATCATCAGCGTCATGGCCGCCCAGAGGGCGGTCAGTCCGCCGCCGAGCGTGGGCACGAGCAGCGCCACCGGGGCGAACACCGCCAGGGTGACGACCATCGCACGCGCCAAGTAGGGCCCGTCACCGGCGCCCATCAGGACACCGTCCAGGACGAAGACGATCCCGCACAGGGGCTGGGCGAGCGCCACCACCAGGAGCGCCGGCAGTGCCGTGTCCTTGACCAGGGAGTCGCTGGTGAACAGCGGGAGGAAGAGCGGGCGCGCGGCCACCACGAGGAGGCCGAGTACGACACCGGTGGCGACGCCCCACTGGACCATCCGGCGACAGGCCTCGCGGGCACCCAGGGCGTCGTTCGCGCCGAGATAGCGACCGATGATGGCCTGACCCGCGATCGCGATCGCGTCCAGGGCGAAGGCCAGCAGGTTCCACAGGGACAGGACGATCTGGTGGGCGGCGATGTCGGCGTCGCCGAGGCGCGCGGCCATGGCCGTGGCGATCATGAGAATCGTCCGCAGGGACAGCGTGCGGACGAGCAGAGGGGCACCGGCCTGGGCCGAGGCTCTGATGCCGGCGAGGTCCGGACGCAGAGAGGCCTGGTGACGTCGCGCTCCGCGCACGACCACGCCGAGATAGACGGCCGCCATGGCGCACTGCGTGAGCACCGTGCCCCAGGCGGAACCCGCGATGCCGAGTCCGGCGCCGTAGACGAGGAGCGCGTTGAGCGCGGCGTTGGTGATGAAGCCGGCGACGGCGACGTACAGCGGCGTTCTGGTGTTCTGCAGACCGCGCAGCACTCCGGTGGCGGCGAGGACGGCCAGCATCGCCGGGATGCCCAGTGCGGAGACGCGTAGGTACGTGGTCGCGTACGGGGCGGCGGTGGCGGAGGCGCCGAAGGCGTCGACGATGCCGGGGGCCAGGGGGAGGACGAGCGCGATGACGGCGGCGCCGAGGAACAGTGCCAGCCAGATGCCGTCCATGCCCTGACGGAGGGCCGCTCGCAGATCGCCGGCGCCGACGCGACGGGCCACGGCGGCCGTGGTGGCGTAGGCGAGGAAGACGAAGACACTCACCGCGGTGGTGAGGAGGGCCGATGCGACGCCGAGGCCGGCGAGCTGGGCGGTTCCGAGATGGCCGACGATCGCACTGTCGGCCATGACGAAGAGGGGCTCGGCGACCAGTGCGCCGAAGGCCGGGACCGCCAGTGCGACGATCTCTCGATCGTGCCGCCGGCGGGTGGCCTCGGGCATCGGGGGAGCCTGTGTCATGAGCACTAATCTAATCGTCCACAGGTAAGAGATGCAATGCGCTGACACCCCTTACCTTTGGTCACGCGGTGTGTCCTTTGGCGCAGCGTTCGAAGTGATCTTGGCCCGACGGGGAAAGTTTTTCTTCTGCACAGCCGGTGGACGGTAAAAGGCCTGGTCAGAGCGGTGTCTTCGGAGGGAGAGAGGGCTTGTTCACAAGGCTGTCCACCGAGTCGTGCACAGGTTTCGGGGAGTTCTCCACAGCATCGGGGCGGTCGTCCACATGGCCTGTGGATAACCAGATTGGCTGACGGTGCCGAGGGGCCTACCGTGGTCCGGCGCCCGCTCCTTGCCTCGGCCTGGGAAACCCCACAAAACCGACGCGTCAGAACCGGAGTTGGGCCCCTTATTTGTCAGTGTCGTGCCGTAGAAAAGAGGGCACGGCGAGGTCCGCCGTGCGGACGGGAGGAGGTGGCTCGGTGAGCATTTCCGAGCCCTTGGACGATCCGTGGGCCGACAGCGGACCCAGCGATCGTCTGCCCGCCTCCCGCCGGCGCGGTGACGTCCGCGGCCGTGACGAGCAGCACGACCGCGGCCGGGAGAACAGCGCCTGGGACGGCGGGGGCTCCGCCTTCGAGCGAGTTCCGCCGCAGGACCTGGACGCCGAGCAGTCCGTCCTCGGCGGCATGCTGCTGTCCAAGGACGCCATCGCCGACGTCGTCGAGATCCTCAAGGGCCACGACTTCTACAAGCCCGCGCACGAGACGATCTACCAGGCGGTCCTGGACGTCTACGCGAAGGGCGAGCCGGCCGACCCCATCACCATCGCCGCCGAACTGACCAAACGCGGCGAGATCAACAAGGTCGGCGGCGCCGCCTACCTGCACACGCTCGTCCAGACCGTGCCGACGGCGGCGAACGCCGAGTACTACGCGGAGATCGTCCACGAGCGCGCCGTGCTGCGCCGCCTCGTGGAGGCCGGCACGCGCATCACGCAGATGGGATACGCGGCCGACGGCGACGTCGACGAGATCGTCAACAGCGCCCAGGCCGAGATCTACGCCGTCACCGAGCAGCGCACCAGCGAGGACTACCTGCCGCTCGGCGACATCATGGAGGGCGCCCTCGACGAGATCGAGGCGATCGGCTCGCGCAGCGGTGAGATGACCGGTGTGCCCACCGGATTCACGGACTTCGACTCCCTGACCAACGGCCTGCACCCGGGCCAGATGATCGTCATCGCCGCGCGTCCCGCCATGGGTAAGTCCACCCTCGCGCTGGACTTCGCGCGGGCCGCGTCGATCAAGAACAACCTGCCGAGCGTCGTCTTCTCCCTCGAAATGGGCCGCAACGAGATCGCGATGCGACTGCTGTCCGCCGAGGCACGCGTCGCCCTGCACCACATGCGGTCCGGCACGATGACCGACGAGGACTGGACGCGCCTGGCCCGCCGGATGCCGGACGTCTCGGCAGCCCCGCTCTACATCGACGACTCCCCGAACCTGTCGATGATGGAGATCCGCGCCAAGTGCCGCCGCCTCAAGCAGCGCAACGACCTGAAACTGGTCGTCATCGACTACCTCCAACTGATGCAGTCCGGCGGCTCCAAGCGTGCCGAGAGCCGCCAGCAGGAGGTCTCGGACATGTCCCGTAACCTCAAGCTCCTCGCCAAGGAACTGGAGATCCCGGTCATCGCGCTCTCCCAGCTCAACCGTGGCCCCGAACAGCGCACCGACAAGAAGCCGATGGTCTCCGACCTGCGTGAGTCGGGCTCCATCGAGCAGGACGCGGACATGGTCATCCTGCTGCACCGCGAGGACGCCTACGAGAAGGAGTCCCCGCGCGCCGGCGAGGCCGACCTGATCGTCGCCAAACACCGAAACGGCCCCACAGCGACGATCACCGTCGCCTTCCAGGGCCACTACTCCCGCTTCGTGGACATGGCGCAGATCTGATCCCCGCCGGCGGCCGCGCAAATGAACTCGACGCGCGCCGTCGTAGCGGATGGACTGGGGGCATGACGACATCTCAGGAAGAGCTGCTCCCCGCGACCCGTCGGTCGTTGCTGCACCGGATCGCGGTCGCCCAGGCGGAAGGGCGGGTGCCCTCGCTGGTCGCCGCGGTGGTGCGGGGTGGGCGGGCTGTGTGGCACGGGGCCAGGACTTCGGTGGACGGGCACGGGCCGGACGAGGACGTGCAGTACCGGATCGGCTCCATCACCAAGACGTTCACCGCCGTACTGGTGCTGCGGCTGCGCGACGAGGGACTGCTGGATCTCGGTGATCCGCTGGAGAAGCATCTGCCCGGCACCGGGGCCGGGGAGGCGACCATCGTCGAACTCCTCGCCCACACGGCCGGGCTCGCCGCCGAGTCGCCCGCGCCCTGGTGGGAGCGGACCCCGGGCTCGCTGCGGCCCGAGCTGAGCGATGTCCTCGGCGAACAGCCCCTCCTGCATCCCGTCGGACGGCGCCATCACTACTCCAACCCCGGCTACACCCTGCTCGGCGCGCTCGTGGAGGAACTGCGCGGTGCCCCCTGGGAGGAGGTGCTGCGCGCCGAGATCCTTGAGCCGCTCGGCCTGCACCGTACGAGCGCCCAGCCCCAGGCTCCGCACGCGGGTGGCTGGGCGGTGCACCCCTGGGCGGACGCGCTGCTGCCCGAACCGCTGGAGGATCTCGGCCGGATGGCGCCGGCCGGGCAACTGTGGTCCACCACGGGCGACCTCGCGCGGTTCGCCGCGTTCCTGGCGGCGGGGGACGAGCGTGTGCTGAGCGCGGAGTCCGTGGAGGAGATGCGTACCCCCGCCGCGCCGGCGGAGGCAGCCGACGTGAGGGACGGCGCCACCTATGGCCTCGGCGTGCAGGTCCAGCGCCGCGCCGGCCGGCTCCTGTTCGGGCACTCCGGCTCGCTGCCGGGTTTCCTGGCGAACCTCACGTTCAGCGTGGAGGACGACGTGGCGGCCGTGGTGCTGGCGAACTGCACCAGCGGTCCGCTGCTCGGGGCGGTGGGCGCCGATCTGGTCAGGATCGTCGCCGAGGCCGAACCGCGCATCCCCGAGCCGTGGCGTCCGCTGTCCGAAGTCGACCGGACCGTTCTGGAGCTGGCCGGGCAGTGGTACTGGGGCACCCACGCCTTCGCCCTGCGTGTGATGGCCGATGGGCTTCTTGCGCTGGGCCCGCTGACCGGAGGCGGGCGTCGAGCCCGCTTCCGGTCGAACAGTGACGGCACGTGGATGGGTCTGGAGGGCTACTACGCCGGGGAGCTGCTGCGGCCCGTACGGCGTCCGGACGGGGCCGTGAGCCATCTCGACCTCGGGTCGTTCGTGTTCACCCGGCAGCCGTACGACACGGAGGCTCCCGTGCCCGGCGGGGTGGATCCGCACGGATGGCGGGGGATCGAGAGGTCGTAGAAGGCCGTAGCCGGTCGTAGCCAGCAGCGGAGGGGATAGCGGCCTGTTTCACGTGAAACAGGCCGCTCCGTGCGATATGCGCCGTGCGTCAGTGCAGGCCGCCGTGTGAGGGCCGGCCGCCATGCGCGAGCGCAGGCGTCAGAGAGACAGCTTGAAGCCCTCGTGCGACGCGGTGAAGCCGAGCCGTTCGTAGAAGCGGTGGGCGTCGGTGCGGGTTTTGTCGGACGTGAGCTGCACCAGGTTGCAGTCGAGGCTCCGCGCGGTGTCGATCGCCCACCGGATGAGCTCGCTCCCCAGCCCGCTGCCGCGCTCGTCCGCGTGGATGCGTACGGCCTCGATGAGCGCGCGGGTCGCGCCCTTGTGGGAGAGCCCGGGGATGAGCGTGAGCTGCAGCGTCCCGATCACGCGGTCGTCGCGCACGGCGACGACGAGATGCTGGTTCGGGTCCGCCTTCAGGCGCTTGAACGCGGCCAGGTACGGGGCCAGGTCGTCCGGTGACTCGCGCCGTGCGCCCAGCGGATCGTCGGCGAGCATGGCGACGATCGCCGGGACGTCGGTCTCGGCCGCATGCCGTATGTCGAGATCTCCCATGGTCCGCACCCTACGCGGCACCTCGGGTCAGCCGGCGGCCACCGTCAGCGGGGCGAACCGGCGCGTCCAGTCCCCCGGCAGGTCCGTGATGCCGTAGGTCATGACCGCGTTGAAGGCCACGGATGCCAGTCCTCGCTGCTTCGCCCAGGCCAGCAACTCCTCGTGACGCACGTCGATGTCCGTCCGCAGCGGCCGGTCGGTGTGGGCGGCGAGTGAGGCGAGGAGAGCCTGGGCCGCCTCCGTGTCCCGGGCGATCAGCGGGCCCACGACATGGGTCTCCATGTTGGGCCAGGCGGCGGCGTAGCCGGTGATCCGGCCATCGTCCTCCGCCACGCGCAACTGGTCGGAGAAGGCGGGCAGGCGGGTGACGAGGGGGGTGCGGTCGGTGCCGAACACCTCCTCGTCGAGACGCAGGATCGCGGGCAGGTCCTCGGCGGTGGCGGCGCGCGTCGCCACGCCGGACTCGGGCCCGCCCGGGACGAAGCGACCGCGGATCATCTCCGCCCGTCCCGTGACCTTGAACCCCAGCTCCTCGTACAGCGGAAGGCCGTTGGGCGTGGCGTGCAGGGTCAGGGGTGTGGTGCCGTGCGCCGTGAGGACATGACGCATCAGACGGCGCCCCACGCCCTTGCGGGCATGCCGCCCGGCCACCAGGACCATGCCGACGGCGCCGAGATCCGGCCGCCCCCAGGAGCCGTACTCCGTGACGACGCACGCAGCGACGAGCCCACCGTCCGGATCGTCCATGCCGTACCCCTTGCCGGCCGTGAGCAGGAAGCCCCACTTGTGTTCCTCGCGTGGCCACCCCCGGTCCTCGGACAGGTCGGCGCAGGCGTTCAGGTCGCGCGGCGTCAGACGGCGGATGGGCAGAGCGGCGAGGGAAGGAGTCGACACGCAGGTCAGGCTGTCCGACCAGTACCCTCGGCGTCCACCTGTTTCGCCGCTGACACACGATCTTTTGGTCACGCCGTGGCCCAGTGCACAGGTCCCGTACGGGCAGGGGGGTTTCACGTGAAACAGCGCACGCCGATTAGCCTCGTGCCCCATGGCGAGACTTCATCTCTTCGACCTCGACGGCACGTTGCTCCACGGGACCACCGCTCCGGTGGAGATATCACGGCAGTTGGGGCGGGAGGCGGAGACCGTGGCGCTGGACCGGGCGATAGCGGAGGGGAGGATAGGCCCGCCGGAGTACGCGACGCGGGTGCACGATCTCTGGGCGGACCTCACCGAGGCGCAGGTGCGCGCGGCCTTCGAGGCGGCTCCGTGGCTGGCCCGGATCCGCGAGGTCTGGGCGGAGATCAGGAACACGGGCGACTACTGCGCGGTGGTCTCACTCTCGCCCTCCTTCTTCGTCGAGCGCCTCCTCGGCTGGGGCGCGCACGCCGCCTACGGCTCCCGCTTTCCCTCCGTGCCGTTCACCGAGCCCGTGGACCCGGCCGGAGTGCTCAGTGCCCCTGCCAAGGTGACCATCGCGGACCGGCTCTGCGCGGAGTTGGGCGTGGCTCGCGCGGACTGTGTCGCGTACGGCGACTCGCAGTCGGACAGGGATCTCTTCGCCGCCGTACCGGTGTCCGTCGCCGTCAACGCCGATGCCCATCTGACGGGAGTCGCCACTCACTCCTACACGGGACGGGACCTGTGGGACGCCTACGAGCTGGTGAGCCGCCCCGTGTAGTCGGTCCTTCGCCGGGCTCGGGCCGGGGAGCTGGTCGCCGCCGACCGGCCACGGCCGTCCGCCGAAGGGGCCGGCTACCCGAGGTCGGGCGCGTGTATGGCGCGGACGCCCTCGATGTTGCCGTCGAGGTAGTGCCGCAGGGACAGCGGGACGAGGTGGACGGAGGCGATGCCGACCCGGGTGAACGGGATGCGGACGATCTCGTACTCCCCGGCAGGGGCGTCCACTTCGGGGCCGTGGCGCAGCGACGGGTCCATGGACTCCAGCCGGCAGACGAAGAAGTGCTGCACCTTCACGCCGGTCGCGCCGCCGTCATCGCCGATGTGTTCCACGGTGTCCACGAAGCAGGGCACCACGTCGGTGATCTTGGCGCCGAGTTCTTCGTGCACCTCGCGGTGCAGGGCGTCGACGACGGTCGGGTCCTCGGGCTCGACTCCGCCACCGGGAGTGACCCAGTAGGGATCGACACCGGGCTTGGTGCGCTTGATCAGGATCAGGTCGTCACCGTCGAGGAGGACGGCTCGGGCGGTGCGCTTGACCACGGGTCGGACGGTCATGGGAGAAATGTGGCCCGGCTGGTTCCACGTGAAACATCCCAGGGCGCCCGAGCCTGAACGCGCGGTGTGACTCCTGGGGCGGACTGCTCAGCCCCAGCTCGTGGCTGCCCGGTGGAGCCACTCGTGTGCTCGCGCGACGTGGGGCAGGGCGAGCGTTCCGGTGCGTACCACCAGGAAGTACGTCCGCAGTGGTGGGACCGCCGGTTCGTGCAGCGTCACGACCTCCTCGCGGTCGAGAGCGGCGGCACAGAGATAGCGGGGCAGCACCGCCAGTCCCGCGCCCGCGCTGGTGCAGGCGAGCACCGCGCGGAGGTCGGGGACGATCACGGTGCCCGAGGCGGCCGGGCGCGAGTCGAAGACGGAGGCCCAGTAGCGCGAGACGAAGGGGAGCGACTCGTGGACCTCGACGACGGGCAGGTTCTCCAGGGACGGGGCGCCCTTGAGCCGCAGTGCCTCCGGGTCGATCCGCTGGGCCCAGCGCGGCGCGGCGACCAGCACATGCTCCTCGTCGCACAACGGGCCGGCGGTCAGCAGGGGGCCACGGGGCCGGGCGGTGCTGATGGCGAGGTCGTGGTGGCCGGCGGCGAGTCCCTCCAACACCTCCTCGGCGGTCCCGAAAGAGGCGCGCAGCGCGAAGCCCTGGCCGTCGTCGCCGGTCAGTTCCGTGAGCGCGGGAAGGGCGCGTTCGGCGGTGAACTCCGGGGGACCGGCCAGATGCAGGGTGCGCAGGGAGGACTCGTCGTCCAGGCCGCCCTCGGCGATCTCCACAAGGGCGTCGAGATGAGGGGCGGCCTTGTGGGCGAGTTCGTCGCCCATCGTCGTGGGTGTCACCCCGCGGGCCTGGCGCAGGAACAGGGGGCGGCCCAGCTGGCGCTCCAGGGTGCGGATCTGGGAGGTGACGGCCGGCTGGGACAGGCCCAGCAGGGCGGCGGCCCGGGTGAAGGAACCGGCCCGGTGCACGGTGACGAAGGTGCGCAGCAAGGCCAGATCCATGACAGGTCCTCCCCTTTCCTGCCTCTTCCTCCGGCCCCCAGGCAGGCCCCAACTATAAATAAGTCGATAGGTCTCTGTCGTTACCGTGATTGGACACTGACGCAGAGTCAACTAGCCTTGTTCGCACGGTTCTTCGCGCGCGGAACCGCAGACGGTCCGAGCCACGAGGGGGGAGGCTCGGACCGTCCCGGATGGACGTCCTGGATCGGCGTCCCGCTGGACGTCCCGGACCGGCGCCCGGATCAGCGTTCCGGACCGCGGGACGCCGTCGGGTTCACGTGGCGGACGCGTCCAGGGCCCGCAGTACGTCCGTCACCAGGTCCTCGGGGTCCTCGGCACCGACGGACATACGGATGAAGCCCTCGGGGACCGGGTCCCCGCCCCAGCGTGCCCGCCGTTCGGCCGTGGAACGCACCCCGCCGAAGCTCGTCGCGTCCTCGACCAGGCGCAGCGCCCCCAGAAAACGCTCGGCACGCGTGCGCGTGGGCAGCGTGAAGGAGACCACGGAGCCGTAGCGGCGCATCTGCCGCGAGGCGGTCCCGTGCGCGGGGTCGTCGGGCAGCCCCGGGTAGCGCAGGCCGGAGATCTCCGGCCGCTGCCGCAGCGCCTCGGCCACCGCGAGGGCGGTGGCGTTCTGCCGGTCGACACGCAACTGGAGCGTGGCGAGGGAGCGGTGCGCGAGCCAGGCCTCCATCGGCCCGGAGATCGCTCCGACGATCTTGCGCCAGCGGCGTACGGCGCCCATCGCCTCGGGGTCGCGTCCGGCGACGTACCCCAGCAGGACGTCCCCGTGCCCGGTCAGCTGCTTGGTGCCGCTGGCCACCGAGAAGTCGGCGCCCAGCTCCAGCGGGCGCTGTCCGAGCGGGGTGGCGAGGGTGTTGTCCACGGCCACCAGGGTGCCGCGCGCGTGGGCCGCCTCCACCAGCCGCCGGATGTCGCACACGTCGAGCCCCGGGTTCGACGGGGACTCGATCCACAGCAGCCGTGCGCCGTCGAGCGCGTCCAGCTGGGCGTCGCCGGCCGTGGGCGCGGTGCGCACCCCGATGCCGTACGCCTCCAGCTGGGCGCGCACCAGCGGCAGCACCTGGTAGCCGTCGGACGGCAGCACGACGGTGTCGTCGGCCCTCAGCTGGGAGAAGAGCACCGAGGAGATCGCCGCCATGCCGGAGGCGAACACCAGCGTCTCGACGTCGTCCCGCCCCGGCGCCTCCAGTTCGCCGATGGCGCGCTCCAGCAGCGTCCAGGTCGGGTTGTCGTCCCGGCCGTAGGAGTACGGTCCCGCCACCTCGCCCGGCAGGTGGAAGTGCGCGGCGAACACCGGTCCCGGAAGGGGCGGTTCGTTCTTGACCGGCTCGGGCAGACCCGCGCGTACCGCACGGGTGCCCTCGCCGGTGCGGTACGTGTCCTGGGCCGCGTCGCTCATGCCGGTCGTCCCTCCAGCTGTTCCCGTACGGCGGCGAGCAGCCCGGTGCTCGCCGCCTCCACCAGTTCGAGGCACTCCTCGAAGCCGTCCCGGCCCCCGTAGTACGGGTCCGGCACATCGAGGTCGCCCGCGGCCGAGGGGTCGTAGGAACGCAGCAGGCGCACCTTGCGGGCGTCCTCCTCGGTGGGGGCGAGGCGGCGCAGGGCCTTGAGATGGCCGGTGTCGAGGGCGATCACGAGGTCGAGGCGGCCGAACCAGGAGGCCTGGAACTGCCGCGCGGTGTGCTCGGCGGGGTAGCCGTGTTCGTCGAGGACCGAGACGGTGCGCGGGTCGGCGGCCTCGCCCTCGTGCCAGCCGCCGGTGCCGGCGCTGTCGGCCCCGATCAGGCCCTCGAGCCCGGCCTCCGCCACGCGCGTGCGGAATACCGATTCGGCCATCGGGGAGCGGCAGATGTTGCCGGTGCAGACGAAACAGACACGAAAAGTCATGGCGGGCTCAGTCCTCGTCGGGCAGCACGAGGTTCAGCGCCCACGAGACGATGGAGATGATCAGGCCGCCCAGTACGGCGGTCCAGAAGCCCTGCACATGGAAGCTCAGGTCGAGCTTGCCGCACACCCAGGACGTCAGCATCAGCATCAGCGCGTTGACGACCAGGGTGATCAGCCCGAGAGTCAGAACGAACAGTGGGAAGGTGAGTACCTTCACGATCGGCTTGACCAGGAAGTTCACCAAACCGAAGATCAACGCGACGATGATCAGCGTGCCGGCCTTCTTGGCCGTGCTGTCACCTGTGAGGGTGATCTTGTCGAGCAGCCATACGGCGACCAGCAGGGCACCGGCGTTGGCGATCGTCTTGACTACGAAATTCTTCATGTGTCTGATCGTGGCAGACCAGATCGATGTTGAGCAGTGAGCGAGGGCAGGCAACGCAGATGAAGGCATTCCGGCTGGACGAACTGGAGGCGGAGCGCGCCGCCAACGAGGGGGCCTACCTTCAGTTCCTGCGGGAGCGGAACATGTCGGTCGGCCTGTACGCCCTCAACACGGGCGAGCACGACCCGCAGAAGCCGCACAACCAGGACGAGGTGTACTTCGTCGTCAGCGGCCGTGCGTCGATCACGGTCGGCCTGGAGACCACCCAGGTGGCACGGGGCAGCGTGGTGTACGTGCCGGCCGGTGTGGCGCACAAGTTCCATCACATCAGCGAGGACCTGAGGGTTCTGGTGGTCTTCTCTCCCCCCGAGGCGTGAGCGCGGGCCTCAGGGTTCCCTCAGGGGTGGTTCAGGGGAGGACAAGGGGTGCGAGGCCCCCGCAGGGCCCCCTCGCGGCCCTAGCATCGAGTGCAGACATCGAGAACTGCCGACGCGAAGGACGAGGGAAATGCGGGACATCTTGGCGGGACTGCCGTGGTGGGTGAAGTGGGTCGCGGTGCCGGTCATCGCCCTGGTCGTGTTCGGCAGCCTGATAGGGGCCGTGGTCACCTTCGTGATCGGCCTGCTCTTCAAGGTGCTGGTGTTCGTCGCTCTCGTCGGCGGGCTGATCTACGTCGTCCGGAAGTTCACGTCGAACTCCTCGTCGCGCGGCGACTGGTGAGACACATGGGGAGCCGGTGAGCGGTAGCAGGAGGCACCGGTTCCCTCGGGCGGGGGAAGTTTCACCGGCAGGCCGTCTGAGCGCGGTGGCGGACGGTTAGAGTCCGGAACCCCGTGGGGCCCGGACCCTGCGGGTGGCACACCTCCACCCGTGTTTCCCCGCACGGGTCGCCCACCCTCGCTTCGGGAGTGACCCTTGGCCACGGTTGACACCGCCCCGGCAGAGCCCCACGCACCCCCCAGCCCACCGCGGTCCTGCGTACCCCCCATCCAGCGCCCGCCCGCCGCGACCCGCCCCGACAAGCACTCCGCGACCCTCATCGGGTCCGTCCAGCGCGCACTGCGCCTGCTGGAGGCCGTCGCCGGGCATCCGTACGGCGCCCCCGCCAAGCAGCTCGCCCGCGAGACCGGGCTCGCCCTGCCCACGGCCTACCACCTGCTGCGCACTCTCGTGCACGAGGGCTATCTGCGCCGGGAGAAGGGGCTGTTCTTCCTCGGCGACGCGGCCGATCGCCTCGGCAGCAGCGGAGCGGAGCAGAAACGTCGCAGCACGGTGGCCGACATGCTCGCCCACTGGCGCGATTCCATCGGTGTGCCCGTGTACTTCGCGATGTACCGGGACGGCGAGATCGAGGTCATGTGCGTCTCCGACACGCGGGAGACGCCGGCGGTCGAGGAGTGGGCCGACTTCCGCGAGACCGGGCACGCCCACGCGATCGGCCAGTGCCTGCTGTCCCAGCTGGACGAGGCCGCCCGCCGCGACCATCTCGCCCGCTATCCCGTGCGGCCCCTCACCCCCTACACCGCGCGCGACGACGACGCCCTGCTGCGCAGGCTGTCGCGGACGCGGCGCATGGAACTGGTGGCGGAGCGCCAGGAGTACGCCCTCGGCACGGTCTGCGCGGCCGTACCCATCACCGTCGGCGCCACGGCGGCCACGATGGCGATCTCGCTCCCCCTCCACGAGGCTGACCGGCTGGTACCCGCCGCCCAGCGGTTGCAGGTCGAGATCGGGCGCCATCTCGGCTCACTTGCTCTCTCTATCAGTATCTGAAAACTTACTCCTTGTGATCTGGTGTATACGTTCAGCAAGATTTGAGCACGGTCAGGGATCGATCCCGGCCAGTCGATGTCATAAGACGGGGTAGGCGATGCGCGAGTCCGTACAGGCAGAGGTCATGATGAGCTTTCTCGTCTCGGAGGAGCTCTCCTTCCGTATCCCGGTGGAGTTGCGCTACGAGACGAGTGATCCCTACGCGGTGCGGCTCACCTTCCATCTGCCCGGCGACGCCCCGGTGACCTGGGCCTTCGGACGGGAGCTGATGATCGACGGGGTCGGCCGGCCGTGCGGGGAGGGGGACGTGCACATCGCCCCCGCCGACTCCGAGATGCTCGGCGAGGTGCTGATCAGGCTTCAGGTGGGCAGCGACCAGGCTCTGTTCCGCTCCTCGGCGCCGCCGCTCGTGGCCTTCCTCGACCGTACGGACAAACTGGTGCCACTCGGCCAGGAGGGTGCGCTGGCCGACTTCGACGCCCACCTCGACGAGGCCCTCGACCGCATTCTGGCCGAGGAACAGAGCGCCGGCTGAAGCGTTACGGCAACGGAGCGCGGAGCGCTCCGTTGTGCCAGGGAACTCACGCAGAAACGCTTCTGCGAAGGGGGTTCGGGCCCTGCCGGACCCCGCTCACTGCTCCCCGCTCACCGCTGCCCGCGCCTCGCATCCCGCACCTCGCATCCCGCACCTCGCACCCCGCACCCCCTTCACCGCTTCCGGCGTCGGCCCCTGCCACTCCGGCCCGTTGCGGCGGAGGGGGCGGACGAGGTCGACGAGGTGGATGAGGCCGACGAGACGGACGGGACTCCGGCGGATGCCGCCGGGGCCGAGGCCGGGGACGGCCGGTCGGCCGAGACCACGAGGGCGGCGAGGGCGGTGGTGACCGGCACCGAGGCGACCAGGCCGATCGAGCCCACCAGCGTGCGCACGATCTCCTCCGCCACCAGCTCGCTGTTGGCCACGGTCCCCACGCTGCTCTGCGCGATCGAGAACAGCAGCAGCAGCGGGAGCGCGGCACCGGCGTAGGCGAGGACCAGGGTGTTGACCACGGACGCGATGTGGTCGCGGCCGATCCGGATGCCCGCCCGGTACAGCCCGCGCCAGCCCATCGACGGGTTGGCCTCGTGCAGTTCCCACACCGCCGAGGTCTGGGTCACCGTCACGTCGTCGAGCACACCCAGCGAACCGATGATGACGCCGGCCAGCAGCAGACCGCTCATGTCGATCGACGGATAGAGACCGTGGATCAGACCGGTGTTGTCGTCCGTGTTGCCGGTGAGCGCGGCCCAGTCGATGAACTCCGAGCCCAGGATGCCGATCAGCACGAGCGAGACCAGCGTGCCGAGCACCGCGACCGACGTACGGGCCGACAACCCGTGGCACATGTAGAGCGCGATGAGCATGATCGCACTCGCCCCGACCACCGCCACGAGCAGTGGATTCGAGCCTTGCAGGATCGCGGGCAGGATGAAGAGGGTCAGCACCAGGAAGCTGACGGCCAGCGCGACCAGCGCCATGAGACCTCGGAGCCGGCCCACCACCACGACGGCGACCGCGAAGATCCCGGCGAGCAGGGCCATGGGGAACTTCCGGTCCACATCGGTGACCGAGTACTGAAGGTCCCGCGGCGCCGTGGGCTCGTAGGCGACGATGACCTTCTCGCCCTCGTGCAACTGCCGTGTCTGGTCGGGCTGCACGATCTCGGTGAAGGTACGGCCCTTGTCCTTGCCGGTGTCGACCCGGATCGTCGCCTTCTTGCAGGTGTCGCTCTCCTTGTCCTGCGCCGAGTTGCCCTCGGCGGCGGAGGCGGAGGCGTCGCTGGGCGGCGCCTGGCCCTGGGCGTTGACCGACTTGCAGCTCACCTCGACCACTTTGCTGACGGTCGCCTGCTGCGACTGGCGGTCGAAGCCGACGCCGCTGCGCTGGTGCGGCGGGGCTCCACCGGGCCAGAGCACCGCGAGGCCCACCACGACGGCCGCGGTGAACGGGACCAGGATCGCCGCGATGACCTTGCGCAGGTGCTTCGAGACAGGAGCGGCAGGTCCGTGACTGTGACTGTGCGAGTGGCTGTGCCCGCCACCAGAGCTGTGCCCGCCACCGGAGCCGTGACCGTGCCCGTCGTCCCTGCCGTCGCCGGACCCGCGGCCGTGCCCGTCGCCTCCGCCCCCTCCGGAGCCGGTCCCATAACCGTCACCCCGGCCGCCCCCCGAGCCGTGACCACCACCGGCCCCGTGACCGCCGCCGCCAAAACCATGACCACCGCCGGAACCATGCTGGTCCCCGGAACCATGCTGGTCCCCGGAACCATGCTGGTCCCCGGAACCATGCTGGTCCCCGAAACCACGGCCACCGCCGGCACCGCGGTGGTCCCCGGGGCCTGGGCCGCCACCGTGTCCGGTGGGGTGTGCGGGACCTTGCCGGCGGGGTGGGCCGGGAGGTGGGTACGGGGGCTGATGTGTCGTGGTCACGGCCCGATCATTGCAAGAACGGCAGAGGCCCACTGTTCATCACGCCACACATGACGCTAGCGTGGAGGCACCTTTGCACACGCGGGAGCTCGGAGCACCGGGCTGAGAGGGCGCTGACCTCCGTATTCGCGATGTTTCACGTGGAACGTGGTTTCACGGGAAACATCCGCAGACGGACACCGCTGCGTCGACCGCCGAACCTGTTACCGGGTAATGCCGGCGTAGGGAGTAGGTCTCATGACCAACAAGGACGCACGCACGCCTGCCTCCACGCAGAACGCGACCGAGGGGTCGCCGAACACGGAGGCTGGGAAGTCCATCGGCTGGCACAAGGCGTATGTCGAGGGTTCGCGCCCCGACCTGCGCGTGCCGGTCCGTCAGGTGCACCTCACCAACGGGCAGTCGGTCACGCTGTACGACACATCGGGCCCGTACACCGATCCACTCGTCGACACCGACGTCCGCAGGGGCCTGCCGCCGCTACGGGAGAACTGGATCATCGGCCGCGGCGACACCGAGGAGTACGCGGGCCGTCCCGTCCGTCCCGAGGACGACGGGATCAAGCACACCTCACCGCGCGGTGGTCTGCGCAACCTGGACGCGGTCTTCCCGGGACGCCCGCGCCAGCCGCGCCGGGGGCGTGAGGGCCAGGCCGTGACGCAGCTGGCGTACGCGCGCCGGGGCGAGATCACGCCCGAGATGGAGTACGTGGCCGTCCGGGAGAACGTTTCGCCCGAGGTCGTCCGCGAGGAGATCGCGGCGGGCCGCGCGGTTCTGCCCGCGAACGTGAACCACCCGGAGATCGAGCCGATGATCATCGGCAAGCGGTTCCTGGTGAAGGTCAACGCCAACATCGGCAACTCCGCCGTCACCTCCTCGATCGAGGAGGAGGTGGAGAAGATGACCTGGGCGACCCGCTGGGGCGCCGACACGGTCATGGACCTCTCCACCGGCCGCAACATCCACACCACCCGCGAGTGGGTGCTGCGCAACTCCCCCGTCCCCATCGGCACGGTGCCGCTCTACCAGGCCCTGGAGAAGGTCGACGGCAGGGCCGAGGAACTGAGCTGGGAGATCTACAAGGACACCGTCATCGAGCAGGCCGAGCAGGGCGTGGACTACATGACCGTCCACGCCGGCGTGCGCCTGCCGTACGTCCCGCTCACCGCCAACCGCAAGACGGGCATCGTCTCGCGCGGCGGCTCGATCATGGCGGCGTGGTGCCTGGCGCACCACAAGGAGTCGTTCCTGTACGAGAACTTCGAGGAACTCTGCGAGATCCTCGCCGCCTACGACGTCACGTACTCGCTGGGCGACGGCCTGCGCCCCGGCTCCATCGCGGACGCCAACGACGAGGCGCAGTTCGCGGAACTCCGCACGCTCGGGGAACTCAACCGGATCGCCAGGCGTTTCCATGTACAGACGATGATCGAGGGCCCCGGGCACGTCCCGATGCACAAGATCAAGGAGAACATCGACCTTCAGCAGGAGATCTGCGATGACGCTCCGTTCTATACGCTCGGCCCGCTGACCACGGACATCGCGCCGGCGTACGACCACATCACCTCCGGTATCGGCGCCGCGATGATCGCCTGGTGGGGCACGGCGATGCTCTGCTACGTCACGCCCAAGGAGCACCTGGGCCTGCCCAACCGTGACGACGTCAAGACCGGCGTCATCACCTACAAGATCGCCGCCCACGCAGCCGACCTCGCCAAGGGGCACACCGGTGCGCAGGAGTGGGACGACGCGCTGTCGGACGCCCGCTTCGAGTTCCGGTGGGAGGACCAGTTCAACCTCGCCCTCGACCCGGTGACGGCACGGGAGTTCCACGACGAGACGCTGCCGGCCGAGCCCGCCAAGACGGCCCACTTCTGCTCCATGTGCGGGCCGAAGTTCTGCAGCATGAAAATTAGCCAAAGCATCACAGAGCGGTTTGGTGGTGCGGCGGCTGAGGGGGCGTCGCCGGAGGAGGTCGCCGAGGGGATGCTCCAGAAGTCGAAGGAGTTCGCTGAGGCGGGGAACCGGGTGTACCTGCCGATCGCGGACTGAGCCCGATCTACGGCGGTCCGTGCTACCGAACAGTCTGAAGCTGTCGGAGCACGGACCGCTTTGTCGTTCCCGGCGCAGGGTGGCTGAAGTGCTGGAGTCGTCCAGGGCAACGCTTATTCCGTTTTGAACCCCCGACACCTTGGCCGGCATTAAAAAGCGGCCGCAAGACCTGATTAGACGCGTGTTCGATTTCCTGCACGCCGGAGGCTGCCACCCCAGCGAGGGGGCGCGCGTTTTCGTAAGTGTGCCCTTGACTCGGGGCACCAGTCGCTGCACTCTTGCTGTGGAAGATACGCGCGTAGATATCGGCCCAGTGTCGTTCATGCGCACGGGCCCAGCGCTCACATATGAGCGCTCACTCTAGGAAGGTAGTAGTCATGATCAAGAAATTCCTGAGACTCAGAGAAATGAGGCAACCATGCTACGAAAACTCGCAACGATCACATCCACCTTGTGGACTTTCCTCAGTGGTATCTCGGATTCAGTCTGGCGCTTCGTCTGTAGGGCGTTGCATGTCATCCGAACGGGTGGGGGGCGTTTCTGGCAAGCCGCGCGGCGACTTGAGCGACGGGTTCGCCCGTACGTCCGGCGTTTTCAAATTCTGAACCTCTACTGTCACGCCAGCCTTGTTCTGCTGGCACTCTATGAGTCGATCCGGATTACGGCAGACCCCAGTTATGCGCCGCTAATGCATCGGATTCTTGAGTTTCTCCTGTCACTGTTTGGCGTCATCTAAATAAATTTGACCTACGTGCGTATCTATCCACTACACGGCCGTCAGCGCGCGACGGCCGTGCATTATTTGGTGCGGGCTACTCTCATGTCTTGGAGTAGCCCGCAAACGTTTAGAACGGAAGCTCCGTCCTGGTAGTTCCTCGCTTGATGGTTGTCACCTGCTCGTGGAAATCGCGGGTGGCGCCTTCGCGGGGATACCGGGACCTGAGTTCCTTGTCCAGCTCGTCGGCGACTAAAAGCAGGGACGGGAGGGATTTGCGATCTGCTTCCAGGGCCTTGGTGCCCATGCCGATGGCTTCTTCGATCTCGCCCATCCGCGCGGCGGCGACACCGAGGGTGAGGCGGGCCTCGGCTGCTCGCATGGGGGAGATCTCGGTGCCGTCGGGGCCGGTGCTGATGCGGATCACTGAGCGGGCGTGGGCGGCGGCGCGCTCGTCGTCTCCGAGGAGACGGTAGGCGTCCATCTCGTAGAAGTCCCACTTGTCGGGGTCGATGATGAAGTGGTGTTCGGGGTGGTCCGGCTTGGGAAGGCGGTCCAGCCTCGCGCGGCCGGCATCGAGCGAATCACGGACGAGGCGGGCGTCACCCATGCGTGCGGTGGCTCGTGCCTTGTGTGCGTAGAGCTGTACGCCGACGGAGTGAGTCTGGTCCGCACGTGGTGCGCGCGTCCGCCCGTCGCGTCCTGGTCCACACGCCCTACAGCGCAGCCGTGGGGGAACTGAAACTCCGCTGGGGCGCCCAGCTCGACGCCCGTCCCCTGCGTGCCGACGGCGACGGCCCCGACGATGACGCCGTGGCTGCGTACGTTGCCAAGTACGTCACCAAGGGAGCCACAGAGACAGGAGCCGGCACCGACCACCCGCCCGCCACCAGGCACGACATCGAATCGGCACCCGTCAGCGAACACGTACGCACCCGCATGAGCACCTGCTGGCGCCTGGGCGGCCTCCCTGAGTACCAACACCTCCGCCTGCGGGCCTGGACCCACACCCTCGGCTACCGGGGGCACATCCTCGCCAAGTTCCGTGCCTACTCCACCACCTACGCCGCACTCCGGGCCGAACGCGCCCACCACGTGGGCCACGCCGACCTGCCCGATGCGATCACCGAACGGCACTGGCGTTACGTCGGTTCCGGCCACACCCCCGGCGCTGCCCTCATCGCGGCAGGGATCGCGGAGGACATCGACCGGAACCGTGTCGTCGCTCGCGACTCGCTCCGCGCTGGCGGTGATGCCGTCTGACCACGTCTACGAGACAGTCCGCTGATGCGGAGCGAGAGGAAGCCGCAATATGCGCATGGATCGACCGACGGATACGGGAATCTCCCCCACTCTCCGACGATCAGTTGCGGAGTGTGGGGGAGATCCTCGGCCTCCGGCTTACTCGGAGGTCCGCCACACAGGCTTGAGAAGCTCGGGGTCGAACGTCTTGTTGCCCTTCCCTCCCGGCGAAGCGATCACCGCGCTCAGCACCTTCTTGATTGCCTCGCGCTTCTGGGTGAGCGTCTTCGAACCCCAGGACTTCCGGATGTCTTCCTTCGCCTCCTCGGCCTCGGCCTTCAAGGCTTCGTGGGCCCTTTGGTCCGCACGCAGCTCCTTGATCCGGCGCTCAAGGACGGGGAGGTTGCGGAAGAACGTCTCGTCATCGATGTCCGTGTCCTCGTCGTCGTGCCAACGGCGCTCCAACTCGTTGCGGCTCTTGATGGCCCGGTCGAGAGTATCGGCCTTGTCCCAGTCAGGTACGTCCTGAGCCTTGGTGGCGGCGTCGTGCTCCAGCTTGACGATGACGAGTTCCTCGATGATCTTGTCCGTCTTGTCGCCTCGCTTGTAGGTCTTGTTGCAGCCACCGTCCACGGTCTTCTTGCACATGTAGGCGTGCTGGTACTTGAGCCAGTCGTTCGCCTTGATCCCGATCATCTTGTTGTTGCAGAACGTGCCGTCGTCCAGCACGTTGCCGCAGCGCATGATGCCGGTCAGCAGGTACTTGTGGACCAAGCCACCGCGGGGGACGCCGGTCCCGCCACCCCGCTCCCTGATCTTGGCGGTGACGGCGAACCACTCCTTCGGAGTGATGATCGGCTCCCACTGGCCGACGATCGGTTGGTCGTCGCCGTCGCGGACCAACTCGCCCTTGATCTGCCGGTATCCGCAAAGCCGCGCGTTCATCAGCACCTGCTTGACGGTCTGGTACTGAAAGGGGTTGCCGCGACTCGTGATGAACTCCGCATCCTTCCACCGCCGGGTGATCTCGGAAATGGAGGCACCCGCGATCACGTCGTGCACGGCCTTCCGGATCGTGTCCGCCTCCTTCTGCCGCAACGTGACCTTGTCGTCCTCCCACCCGAAGGGGCGCCATGCGGCCACCGCCTGGCCACGGATCGCCCGGCTGCGATGGCTGTTCCTGCTCCTCCGCTGCTTCTTCCTCGTCTCGCTGAGAGACATGGCGACTCCCACAAGTCCCTTGATCTCGAACCCTTCGGCGTACAGGTCCTGGAATCCGTTCGAGTCGTGGTAGACGCGCCCCTCATGTGAGGTGAAGGCCTTCAGATACCGCTCCCAGTCACTCGGGCGCCGGTACAGCCGGTCGTCGTTCACCGCCATCACGCCGTGGATGGGGTACCCCTCTGGTGTCGTCCCCGCTGTGAGGTCGACCAAGAGCTGTTCGAAGTCGTCGCGTACGACGTTCTCCTTGCTCGCGCTCTTGTCGTTGTCCGTGTAGCGGTACACGACCAGCCAGGCAAGCGCGACGAGGTGGTCGGCAAGCTGCGGGGCGTGCCGGCGGGACTGCCGTCCGTCGAGGAAGTACGCACCATGCTGGCCGCCGATCCCGACTTGAAGTGCGTCGTCAGCTATGCGCGGATCTCGTTCGACGGCCGTGTGAAGGACGCTCAGGAGTTCGCGGCCGCGGGTAACCGGGTGTACCTGCCGTTGGCGGACTGAAGCGCTGCGGGGCGCTGATTCCCGGGTGTGAGGTGTCCGGGGAGCAGCGCCCGCAGGGAGACCGCTCGGTGGTGGCACGTATGTGTCGCGGGCGCTGCGGCCGTCGCGGGCGTCGGCGAGTAGCCGGGTGTGCTGCCGGGGGTCCGGCCGCGCCCCTCGCAGGGGGCGCAGGCCGGGGGTCATTCCGGTCGGTGGTCCGGGCCGCCGAAGTCGGGGCTCGTGTAGTCCGGGCTGGTGTAGCTCGGACGGTCGGAGGCACGGCCGTCCTCGGGGCTGCTGAAGCCGGGGCGGCCATAGCCCAGGCGGGGCATCCTGCCGGTCGGGGACGGAGGCGCGGCGCGGTGCAGGGCTGCCGTGCCGGGCTGGGCGAGGGCGTCCCTGAAGAACGGCAGGATGCCGCGCTCCAGCAGGGCGTCCCGCCACGCCTCTCTGGCCCTGTTCACCTCTCGGCTCGCTTCGTCGTGGGCCGAGGCCTGCGCGGAGGCGTTGTTGCGCAGGGCGGTGAGCAGCAGTCCGCCGGCGGCGACGAGGACCGCGGCCGCGGTCAGGGCGCCGAAGACCCAGCCGGCGGTGAGCATGGTCCGGGCGAAGGCCTGTCCGGGGGCGAGCATCTTCAGGATGTAGCCCATGAGCAGGAAGATCGCGGCAGAGGTGCCGGCGAGGACGGGAGCCAGCACGGCGATCACCGCGATGGCGCCCGCGCCGGTGGACTCGGCGGCTTCGCCGAGGGTGGTGGCGAGCCCCAGCGCACCCGGACCCGGTTCCGCGGAACCGGAGTCGGTGGACGACGGGGTGGACGGCGCCGGGTGGCGCAGTTCCTCGCGGACCTTCACATAGTGCTGGTACTCGGCCGCCGCGGCGGCCGTGATGAGGGCGGTGGCGTTGAGCGCCATGGTGCGCAGTTGTTCGGCGTTGAGCCGCTGTCCGACAGCGGCGAGTTCCGGGCGGTGTGGTGCGGAGCGCAGCGCCTCATCGAGGACCCGCTCGAATTCCTGGCGGTCCTCGCTCAGCAGGTGCTGCGGAACGCTGTTCATGTGCATCCCCCGATGCTCCGTAGGGCTTGGGGCTCGCACGCCGGCGAGCCGTCGGGCAGAAACGGAGGGGAGCCTGCTACGGATAAGCCGATGGTAGAGCCGTGACGGCACACGGTGACAGGGGGTTGCCGGAATTGGGTGGCGGCCCGCGCCCACCCGGAGGGGTCGGATCCGGGTGGTGAATTCTCAGGATTCCAGCGGAAGTTGCTGGACCAGCAGCTTTCCGGCCATGGTCACGCCGCCGTCCATGGCGATGGCGAGTCCGTCGGCGTAGACGTGCGGTCCCTCGACGTGGGGGCCGCCGCCGTCCTCGCCGTCCTCGGAGCCGACCTGGCCGAGCAGGTAGGGAATCGGGCTGTGGCCGTGAACGATCCGGGTGCCGCCGTACGTATCGAGGAGGGAGCGCACGGCGTCGGCGCCGCCCTCGTCGCGGAAGGAGAAGCGCTTGGTGAACTTGCGGAACAGATCCCAGCACTCGTCCGCGTCGTTGCGGGTGAGGGTTTCGCGGACGGTGTCGTTGACGGCCTCGATCGAGTCGCCGTAGTCGAGATAGGCGGTGGTGTCCGAGTGGACGATGAGGTGGTCGTCGACCTCCTCGATGGCGTCCAGGCGGGCCATCCACTGCAGATGGTGGTCCTGGAGGCGGTCCATGTCGGTCTTCTGGCCGCCGTTGAGCAGCCAGGCCGCCTGGAAGGTGGCGGTGCCCGCACCGGAGTTGACGGGGGTGTCGCCGAAGCGCTTGGCGCCGAGCAGGAGCAGCTCGTGGTTGCCCATGAGGGCCTTGCAGTAGCCGCCGGCGGCGGCGGCTTCGGCGGACAGCCGCATCACGAGGTCGATGACGCCGATGCCGTCCGGGCCGCGGTCGGTGAAGTCGCCGAGGAACCACAGCCGGGCGGTGCCCGCGCACCACTGGCCCGAGGCGTCGATGAGGCCCTTCTCCTCGAGGGCGGCCAGCAGTTCGTCGAGGTAGCCGTGCACGTCACCGACGACGTACAGCGGGCCGGGGCCGTTCGCGGGCTGCGGGGCGGGGGCGGCGGGGGCCGGTTCGACGGGGACCTGGAGCGTGTCGCCGCGGTTGATGACGGGCAGGTCGCGCTGCGTGGGCGTGTAGCCGTCGTCGAGGGGAGGGTGGGTGTCACCGGGGTGGGTCTGGGCGCGCGGACCGGTCTCGTGGACGTACGCGGGCACCCGGAAGTCGCGCAACGTCGCCGTCCGTTCCACTTCGGGTCCCCGACCGGCCCCCTGAGTCATCAGACCCCTCCACCATCGCGCCGCAGCTGCACCGCGTCGGACTGCCTGGTCGCAGCGGCCCGCGGTGTCGTGCGCCCATCATAGGAATGCGGGTCGCGCCATGTGATGACCCAGGGGTGGTGAATCGGAGCAAGACTCCTGTTCATCGCGGCTTTCGCCCCGTTTGGGCACGAGTTCGTCCGGCAGTCCTCGCTCCGCCGTCCGCTCGGCGAAGAGGTTGCCCGGCCTGTTGAGCGGTGGGGCGATGCGCGGCACGGCGTTGACGGGCAGGCGGCTCGGCCCGTACCGGCAGGGCCGGGACGGGCGACGGGGCCGTGCGCACGGCCCCGCCCGCTGCGTGGGTCCGGCGAAGTCCGGTGGGTTCGGCGGCGCCCCACAGGGGCGCGGGGAACTGCGCGACCGGCCACGGCGGACCCGCGGATGACGCACCGGATTTCCCACCGGATTCCCACCCGGATCTCCAACAGAGCGACCGGCAGAGCGTTCAGCAGAGCGATCAGCGGAGCGCTCAGCCCTTCTCCGGTGCCCGCGGGGGGCTGACCGTCGTGCGCGGAGGACGTCGCTGGGACGAGGTACGCACGATCAGTTCGGTCGGTATCACCTGCTCGACGGGCTGGTCCGACTCGACTCCCTCGATGGCGTCGATGAGGAGCTGGACCACGGCCGTGCCGATGCGGCGCGGCTTCAGGGAGAGCGTGGTGATGGGCGGCTCGGTGGTGGCGTACACGGTGGACTCGCTGCAGCACACCAGCAGCAGGTCGTCGGGGACGCGCAGGCCGTAGCGGCGGGCGGCGGCGAGCAGGTCGGTGCCGTTGGGGTCGAACAGGCCGTAGACGGCGTCGGGGCGGTCGGGGCGGGCGAGCAGCCGGTCGGCGGCGACGGCGCCCGCGCAGGGGTCGTGCGCCGGGTAGGCCTCGTAGACCGGGTCCTGGTCGACCTGCTCGCACCAGCGCAGGTAGGCGGTGGTGGACAGGTGGGTGTACGTGTCCGTGGACGTGCCCGTGAGCAGACCGATCCGGCGGGCGCCGGCGGCGGCGAGATGGTCGAGGATGCCGAGGACGGCTGCCTCGTGGTCGTTGTCGACCCAGGCGGTGACGGGGAGGGGGCCGGCCGGGCGGCCGTCGGAGACGACCGGTAATCCCTGCCGGACCAGTTCGCTGACGACCGGGTCCTGGTCGGAGGGGTCGATGACGACCGTGCCGTCCAGGGCGACGTTGGACCACACGTCGTGGCGGGAGGTCGCGGGCAGGATGACGAGGGCGTAGCCGCGGGCGAGTGCGGCCGAGGTCGCGGCCCGCGCCATCTCGGCGAAGTACGCGAACTCGGTGAAGGTGAAAGGTTCATCCCCGTACGTCGTCACGGTCAGGCCGATCAGTCCGGACTTGCCGGTACGGAGGGTGCGGGCGGCGGCCGAGGGGCGATACCCCAGCCGGTCGGCGACCTCGCGGACATGGCGGCGGGTGGCATCCGGGAGCCGGCCCTTGCCGTTGAGGGCGTCGGAGACGGTCGTGATGGAGACTCCGGCGGCGGCGGCCACGTCCCTGATGCCCGCCCGACCCGGCCGGTTGCCTCGACGTGAAGTTTCCGCGCGGCTCACCTGGTGCTTTCCTGCTGCTGTCATGGCGAGCCGATAGTAGGGCTCATGCGGTGGGGTAGTGCGGACGCATATGCGCACATTGACAGGCACGTTTCTGCATGATCATTAAAGGCTAACAGCCTTAGAAAGCATGTCAGTTGTGCGGTTCGGTGGTAGGACGTGACGTGGTGGCGCGCATAGGCCTGCCAAGTGTCCGATGTTTCGAAGAGGTCTCATCTCACCTTCACGGGTGATGCGCGCCACGGCGTGAGCTACCGGCGCATAGATATATGTACAGCGCGCCCCCGATCCGTACGCCTTCGTGTGGTGATGCCCCTGATGCCCCAGGGGTGGACGGGGTTCGCGTCCTGACGCTCCACGGCAGTACGCAAGCGCGTCGAATCCTCATAAGGTGAGGAGTATGGAAGCCGGTGGTGTCGACGGGTCGCCGGTGGTCGCGAGGAGGATGCGGTGAGCGAGACGAGCCCCAGGCTGCGCGCAGAGCTGGAGGGTATCCCCACCTACAAGCCGGGCAAGCCCGCCGCGGCCGACGGACCGGTCGCCTACAAACTGTCCTCCAACGAGAACCCGTACCCTCCGCTGCCCGGCGTGATGGAGAGGGTCACGGCGGCAGCCGCCGACTTCAACCGCTACCCGGACATGGCCTGCACCGGGCTGATGAACGAACTGTCGGAGCGCTTCGGCGTCCCGCTCGCCCACCTGGCCACGGGCACCGGCTCGGTGGGGGTGGCCCAGCAGCTGATCCAGGCCACCAGCGGCCCGGGCGACGAGGTGATGTACGCCTGGCGGTCGTTCGAGGCGTACCCGATCATCACGCAGATCAGCGGCGCCCGGTCGGTGCAGGTTCCGCTCACGCCGGGCGACGTGCACGACCTGGACGCGATGGCGGACGCGATCACCGACCGGACGCGGCTGATCTTCGTCTGCAACCCCAACAACCCGACGGGCACGGTGGTGCGGCGGGCCGAGCTGGAGCGGTTCCTCGACCGGGTTCCCGGTGATGTGCTGGTGGTGCTGGACGAGGCATACCGGGAGTTCATCCGCGACCCCGAGGTGCCCGACGGCGTCGAGCTGTACCGCAAGCGGCCCAACGTCTGTGTGCTGCGCACGTTCTCCAAGGCGTACGGCCTCGCCGGCCTGCGCGTCGGCTTCGCGATCGGCCACGAGCCGGTGGCGGCGGCGCTGCGCAAGACGGCGGTGCCCTTCGGTGTCAGCCAGCTCGCGCAGGAGGCGGCGATCGCCTCGCTGCGGTGCGAGGACGAACTACTGGGCCGCGTCGGCTCGTTGGTGTGCGAGCGCGCACGCGTGGTCGACGGGCTGCGCGCCCAGGGCTGGACGGTGCCGGAGACCCAGGCCAACTTCGTGTGGCTGCGGCTGGGGGAGCGCACGGCGGCGTTCGCGGCGGCCTGTGAGGAGCACGGTGTGGTGGTCCGGCCGTTCCAGGGCGAGGGTGTGCGGGTGACGATCGGGGAGGCCGAGGCGAACGACATCTTCCTGAAGGTGTCGGAAGCGTTCCGCAAGGAGAGCTGAGAAGGCTCCGGGAGAAGTCCCGGAACGGTTCCGGGTGGGCCCCGCCTCGTGCGGGGCTCTCCTCGTTTCCGGGTGCTGTTTCCGGGCAGGCGACGGTGCCGGGTTCGACCACCTGTTGGGCGTCCGTCTCACATGAAGGCGTCCGTTTCACGTGAAACAGAGATGCCTGTGTCGAAATAGACCTCTCCGCCCCATATGTGGGCCGTTGTCTGTTCTCTGTGAGGGCGCACGGGTCATCGGCGTGGCCTGCGGAGGGGGACGTCACGCGCCACTGAGGATGAGCGCGCCCAGCGTGATCTGAGTACACCACTGCAGCAGGACGACCCACGCCCTGGCGCCCGCCCATCGGGCTCGGGGCCATGCCAGCGCCAGAACGCCGGCCGCGAGGGCGCCCGAGAAGCAACCGTAGAGGGCGTCACCCGGGACCGTCGAGCACTGCTCGCCGTACATCAGGCAGCGGGTGCCGCGATCGGTGCTGAGTACGGCGATCCAGGCGACGACGACAGTCGGCAGCAGCAGGACGAGTCCGGCGACGGACCATCCGGTGACGAGGCGCGCTGAGCTGGGCTGCGGAGCGGGATTCATGTCCTCATCCCAGCGCACCGCCCCGCGTGTGGTGATCCGGTCGCGTACTCAACTCTCGTGAGGACACGTGCTCAATGCCCCCGCGATCGCCACCCATGAGTACGGGGCGTCGGGCGGAGGGGTGCGGCGAGATGGCCGGAGCGGAGGGCCAGGAGGTCCGTATCCGCGTGGCGCGCAACTCAACAAGACGTTGAAGTCGCTGCCGAGGCCTTGACGAGACGGCAAAGGGGAGACCCCCTGTCGATTGCCGAAAATCAGTGCGTCATAATGGCTTGTGAATGTGAACGCGTTCACAAGCTCGACCGGATTGCCCTGTTTGCGTGTGACAAATGGGGTGAGCCGCCGCTTCAGTACGGCGACGTAAGGAGAGTGACGACGTGGAACTGGCTCTGGCGCCAGAGACACTGGCGCGCTGGCAGTTCGGCATCACCACCGTCTACCACTTCCTGTTCGTCCCCCTGACGATCTCGCTGGCCGCCCTCACGGCCGGACTGCAGACCGCCTGGGTACGCACGGAGAAGGAGAAGTACCTCAGGGCGACGAAGTTCTGGGGCAAGCTCTTCCTGATCAACATCGCCATGGGCGTGGTCACGGGCATCGTGCAGGAGTTCCAGTTCGGCATGAACTGGTCGGCCTACTCACGCTTCGTCGGTGACATCTTCGGTGCCCCGCTCGCCTTCGAGGCGCTGATCGCGTTCTTCTTCGAGTCGACCTTCATAGGCCTGTGGATCTTCGGCTGGGACAAGCTGCCCAAGAAGATCCACCTGGCGTGCATCTGGATGGTCTCGATCGGCACGATCCTGTCCGCGTACTTCATCCTCGCGGCCAACTCGTTCATGCAGCACCCCGTCGGCTACCGGATCGACAAGGCACGGGGGCGCGCCGAGCTGACCGACTTCTGGGCGGTGCTGACCCAGAACACCGCGCTCACCCAGGCCTTCCACACGCTGTCCGCGGCGTTCCTGACCGGTGGCGCCTTCATGGTGGGCATCTCCGCCTATCACCTGGCCCGCAGGAAGCACATCCGCGAGATGAAGACCTCGCTGCGGCTCGGCCTGATCACCGTGGTCATCGCCGGCATGCTCACCGCGGTCAGCGGTGACACCCTCGGCAAGGTCATGTTCAAGCAGCAGCCGATGAAGATGGCGGCAGCCGAGGCGCTGTGGGACGGACAGAAGCCGGCACCGTTCTCGATCTTCGCCTACGGCGACGTCGAGAAGGGCCACAACACCGTGGCCATCGAGATCCCGGGCGTGCTGTCCTTCCTCGCCAACGACGACTTCACCTCGTACGTCCCCGGCATCAACGACGTCAACAAGGCCGAGCAGCAGAAGTTCGGGCCCGGTGACTACCGGCCCAACATCCCGGTCGCCTTCTGGGGCTTCCGCTGGATGATCGGCTTCGGCATGGCCTCCTTCGCCATCGGTCTGGCCGGACTCTGGCTGACCCGCAAGAAGTTCCTGCTCCCGGAGCACCTGAGGGTCGGCGAGGACGAGGTGCCGCACCTGGTCCTGTTCCGGAAGAAGGCCCTCGGCCCGCAGCTGACCCCCTGGTACTGGCGCATCGCGACCTGGACGATGGCCTTCCCGCTGATCGCCAACTCCTGGGGCTGGATCTTCACCGAGATGGGCCGTCAGCCGTGGGTCGTCTACGGCGTCCTGCAGACCCGGGACGCGGTCTCCCCCGGTGTCTCCCAGGGCGAGGTCATCACCTCGATGGTCGTCTTCACCGCGCTGTACGCGATCCTCGCCGTGATCGAGGTCAGGCTGCTCGCGAAGTACGTCCAGGCCGGCCCGCCCGAGCTGACCGAGGCCGACCTCAATCCGCCCACGAAGATCGGCGGCGACCCGCGGGACGCCGACAAGCCGATGGCCTTCTCCTACTAGGCCGAGGGGACAGTCATGGAACTGCACGACGTCTGGTTCGTCCTGATCGCCGTCCTGTGGACGGGCTACTTCTTCCTGGAGGGCTTCGACTTCGGGGTCGGCATCCTCACCAAGCTGCTCGCCAGGAACCGGCCCGAGCGCCGAGTCCTGATCAACACGATCGGACCGGTCTGGGACGGTAACGAGGTGTGGCTGCTCACGGCGGGCGGCGCGACCTTCGCCGCCTTCCCGGACTGGTACGCCACTCTCTTCTCCGGCTTCTACCTCCCCCTGCTCGCCATCCTGGTCTGCCTGATCGTCCGGGGCGTGGCCTTCGAGTACCGGGTCAAGCGGCCCGAGGAGAGCTGGCAGCGCAACTGGGAGATGGCGATCTTCTGGACCTCGCTGATCCCGGCGTTCCTGTGGGGCGTGGCCTTCGGGAACATCGTGCACGGCGTGAAGATCGACCGGAACTTCGAGTACGTCGGCGGCCTGGGGGACCTGTTCAACCCCTACGCCCTGCTCGGCGGTCTGGTGACCCTCACCCTGTTCACCTTCCACGGGGCGGTGTTCACCGCGCTGAAGACCGTCGGTGACATCCGGCTGCGGGCACGGAAGCTGGCGCTGCGGGTCGGTCTCGTCACCGCGGTCGTGGCGCTCGGTTTCCTGCTGTGGACGCAGGCCGACAAGGGGGACGCCAAGAGCCTTATCGCCCTGGTCGTGGCGGTCCTCGCGCTGGTGGCCGCCCTGGTCGCCACCCGGGCAGGGCGTGAGGGATGGGCGTTCGCGCTGTCCGGCGTGACCATCGTGGCCACCGTGGCGATGCTCTTCCTGTCGCTCTTCCCGAACGTCATGCCCTCCACGCTCAATGCGCACTGGAGCCTGACGGTCACCAACGCCTCGTCGAGTCCGTACACCCTGAAGATCATGACCTGGTGCGCGGCGATCGCCACACCCCTCGTCCTGCTGTACCAGAGCTGGACCTACTGGGTGTTCCGCAAGCGGATCGGCACGCACCACATCGCCGACACCGCTCACTGAATCCGCCAAGGGTATGTTTCACGTGAAACACGCCCCTCGGGACTGAAGGACACGTTTCACGTGAAACCGATCGATCCCCGCCTGATGCGATACGCCCGTGCCACGCGCTTCTTCCTCGTGTCGGTCATCGCCCTGGGCGGGGTCGGGGCCGGGCTGGTCATCGCTCAGGCGATGCTCATCGCCGAGGTGGTGGTCGGGGCCTTCCAGCACGGCCGGTCGGCCGGTGACCTGGTCACTCCCCTGGTGCTGCTGGCGGCCGTGGCCTGTGGCCGCGGGTTGGTCTCCTGGCTGACCGAACTCGCGGCCCACCGTGCCAGCGCGGCGGTGAAGTCCGAATTGCGGGCGCGGCTCCTGGAACGGACGGCGGCGCTCGGTCCCGGGTGGCTCGCAGGGCAGCGGACGGGCTCGCTGGTCACGCTGGCCACGCGCGGGATCGACGCCCTCGACGACTACTTCTCGCGCTATCTCCCGCAGTTGGGGCTCGCGGTGGTCGTCCCGGTCGCCGTCCTGGCGCGGATCGTCACCGAGGACTGGGTGTCGGCGGCGATCATCGTCGCCACCCTGCCCCTCATCCCGATCTTCATGATCCTGATCGGCTGGGCCACCCAGGCGCGGATGGACCGCCAGTGGACGCTGCTGTCCCGGCTCTCGGGCCACTTCCTGGACGTGGTCGCGGGCCTGCCGACGCTCAAGGTGTTCGGCCGGGCCAAGGCGCAGGCCGAGTCCATTCGCCGGATCACCGGCGAGTACCGGCAGGCCACGCTGCGGACCCTGCGGATCGCCTTCCTCTCTTCCTTCGCGCTGGAATTGCTCGCCACGCTGTCGGTCGCGCTGGTCGCCGTGACGATCGGCATGCGGCTGGTGCACGGCGACATGGACCTTTCCATCGGCCTGGTCATCCTGGTGCTGGCACCGGAGGCGTATCTGCCGCTACGTCAGGTCGGCGCGCAGTATCACGCGGCGGCGGAGGGGCTGGCCGCGGCCGAGGAGATCTTCACGGTGCTGGAGACGCCGGTCCCGGTGTCCGGCACCGCTGCCGTGCCCATGGGCGCGATGGACTTCGACGCGGTGACCGTCCGCTACCCAGGCCGGTCCGTGGACGCCGTGACCGACGTGTCCTTCACCGTCGAGCCCGGCGAGACCGTGGCCCTGGTCGGTCCGAGCGGCGCGGGCAAGTCGACCCTGCTGAACGTGCTGCTCGGGTTCGTACGGCCCACCGAGGGCCTGGTGCGGGTCGGGGGAGCCGATCTCGCCGGCCTCGACCTGGAGGAGTGGCGGTCGCGGATCGCCTGGGTGCCGCAGCGTCCGCACCTGTACGCCGGCACCATCGCGGAGAATGTGCGGCTGGCCCGGCCCGACGCCGACGACGCGGCCGTACGCCGGGCGTTGCGGGACGCCGGCGCGCTGGAGTTCGTGGACGCGCTGCCCGAGGGAGCCGGCACGGTGCTCGGGGAGGACGGGGCCGGTCTTTCCGCGGGGCAGCGGCAACGGCTCGCGCTGGCCCGCGCCTTCCTCGCGGACCGGCCCGTGCTGCTGCTCGACGAGCCGACGGCCGCCCTGGACGGGGCGACCGAGGCGGACGTCGTGGCGGCGGTACGACGGCTGGCCGTGGGCCGCACCGTGCTCCTGGTGGTGCACCGGCCGGCGCTGCTGGAGGCCGCGGACCGTGTCGTACGACTGCGGCTTCCCGAGGCACTCGCCGCCGGACCGGCGACGTCCGCGCCCGGCACGCACGTTTCCGAGGCCGACACGCACGTTCCCGCGCCTGGCACGCACGTTCCCGAGGCCGGTGCGCCGTTCACCGAGTCCCTTGGCACCCGCTCCCCCGAAGCAGCCGACCCGGCCGAGAGCAGTGAGCCTGAGGCCGGTGAGCGCAAGGCCGCTGTGCATGAGGCCGGTGTGCCCGAGGCCGGTGTTTCCGCGATCGGCGGGGCGGGGTCCACGGGCCGCGTGCTGGAGCGTGTCCGGGCCCTGGCCGGTGCCCGGCGCGGGCGGCTCGCGCTGGCCCTGCTGCTCGGGGCGCTGGCCCTCGGCAGCGCCGTCGGCCTGATGGCGACCTCCGGATGGCTGATCGCGCGGGCCTCCCAGCAGCCGCCGGTGCTGTATCTGATGGTGGCCGTGACGGCGACGCGGACCTTCGGGATCGGCCGGGCCGTCTTCCGGTACGCCGAGCGGCTGGTGTCCCACGACGCCGTGCTGCGGATGCTCGCCGACACCAGGGTCGCCGTCTACCGGCGGCTGGAACGCCTGGCGCCCGCCGGGCTGCGGGCGACCCGGCGCGGTGATCTGCTGACCCGGCTGGTCGCCGACGTGGACGCCTTCCAGGACTACTGGCTGCGCTGGCTGCTGCCCGCCGGTGTCGCGGTCGCCGTCTGCGCCGCCTCGGCCGGCTTCACCGCCTGGCTGCTGCCCGAGGCCGGTGCCGCGCTCGCGGCCGGCCTCCTCGCGGCGGGCGTCGGCGTCCCGCTGATCACCGCGGCGGCGGCCCGGCGCACCGAGCGGCGGCTGGCGCCGGCCCGGGGTGTGCTCGCGACCCGGGTGACCGACCTGCTCACCGGCACCGCCGAGCTGACGGTCGCCGGCGCTCTCCCGGCTCGTACGGCGGCGGCCCGGAAGTCCGACGGCACGCTCACCCGGATCGCCTCACGGGCGGCCGCGGTCACCGCGCTCGGCGACGGGCTCACCGCCCTGGTCTGCGGCCTCACCGTCACCGCCACCGCCCTGCTCGGCGCCCAGGCGGTGGCCGCGGGCCGGCTCGACGGGGTGCTGATGGCCGTGGTCGTCCTCACCCCGCTGGCCGCCTTCGAGGCCGTCCTCGGGCTGCCGCTCGCCGTGCGCTACCGGCAGCGGGTGGCCCGCAGCGCGGAGCGCGTGTACGAAGTCCTGGACGCGCCGGATCCCGTGCGGGAGCCGGAGCGGCCCCTGCCGGCGCCCGCCAGGCCCTTCCCGGTCGTGGTCCGGGATCTGTCGGCCCGTCACGGGGGACAGCACCGCGACGCGCTCGCCGGGTTCGACCTCACGCTGGAACGGGGCCGCCGGATCGCCGTGGTCGGGCCCTCCGGCTCGGGCAAGACGACCCTCGCCCAGGTGCTGCTGCGCTTCCTCGACCCGGGCGCGGGCACGTACACGCTCGCCGGGGTGGCGGCGAACGCGCTGGACGGCGACGACGTACGACGCCTCGTCGGCCTGTGCGCCCAGGACGCGCACCTCTTCGACAGCACCGTGCGCGAGAACCTGCTGATCGCACGCAAGAACGCCACCGAGGCCGAGCTGCTGGACGCGCTGGACCGGGCCCGGCTGCGGGAGTGGGTGGCAGGTCTGCCCGACGGCCTGGACACGCACGTCGGTGAGCACGGGGCCCGCCTCTCCGGCGGCCAGCGCCAGCGCCTCGCGCTCGCCCGCGCGCTGCTCGCCGACTTCCCGGTGCTGGTCCTGGACGAGCCGGCCGAGCACCTGGACCTGCCGACGGCCGACGCGCTGACCGCGGACCTGCTGGCCGCGACCGAGGGCCGTACGACCCTGCTGATCACCCACCGGCTCGCGGGGCTCGACGCCGTCGACGAGGTCGTCGTCCTCGACGCGGGACGGGTGGTGCAGCGCGGCCCGTACGCGGAGCTGGTGACCGTGGACGGCCCGCTGCGCACGATGGCGCGACGGGAGGCGGAGGCCGACTCGCTGGTGGCGGCGGTGTGAGGCAGGCGGCGTGATGCGGACGGTCTGCGGACCGATCGTCTGAGGCGGGCGGTGAGGCGCGGACGGTGTGACGCGCCGCAGATGGTGTGGTGTGGACGTCCCCTGCCGGATCCGCCGGCAGGGGAGCCGGTGTCAGGCCCGGTCGGCGAGTATCTGCTCGATGACGACCGCGACCCCGTCCTCGTTGTTGGCGACCGTACGGCCCGAGGCGGCGGCGACCACGTCGGGGTGGGCGTTGCCCATCGCGTACGACCGGCCGGCCCAGGTCAGCATCTCGACGTCGTTGGGCATGTCCCCGAAGGCGACGACCTCCGCGGGCGAGATGCCGCGCTCGGCACAGCACAGCGCCAGCGTGCTGGCCTTGGAGACGCCGGGGCCGCTGAGTTCCAGCAGGGCGCTGGGGCTGGAGCGGGTGACGCTGGCGCGGTCGGCGACCGCGATCCGGGCCACGGAGAGGAAGGCGTCGGGGTCCAGGTCGGGGTGGTAGGCGAGGATCTTGAGCACGGGCTGGTCGGCGTCCGGACCGTCCGCCGCGAGGAGGACCTCGGCGGGCAGCAGGTTGTCCGGGATCTCCATGTGCAGTTTGGGATAGTCCGGCTCCTGGTGGAAGCCGTACGTCTGCTCGACCGCGAACACCGTGCCGGGCACGGCCTCGCGCAGCAGTCGTACGGAGTCCAGCGCGTTCCGCCTGGTCAGCTCGCGCACCTTCACGAACCGGTGGGCGCCGGGGCCGCCGTGCAGGTCGACCACGGCGGCGCCGTTGCCGCAGATCGCCAGGCCGTGGCCGTGCACATGGTCGCTGACGACGCCCATCCAGCGGGCCGGTCGGCCGGTGACGAAGAAGACCTCGATACCGGCTTTCTCGGCCGCGGCCAGGGCGGCGACGGTCCTCGGGGAGACCGACTTGTCGTCGCGCAGCAACGTTCCGTCAAGATCGGTTGCGATCAGTCGGGGTGGTGGGCTGGTGGTGTTTCCCTGGTGGAGCGAGGTCGAGAGCGTGGGGGAGGCCGGAGTCCCGGGCTGTCTGGTCGCTGAGGTCACCCGGTCATTCTCGCGCATATGCCAGCACGGCCGTGCGGGACTCCGCACATATGAGTCGAAACATATGGGCCGGAGGCCCGTCACGTATGCGTCGAAGGTCCGTCACATAGGGGTCGAAGGTCCGTCGCACAGGGGGCGGAGACCCGTCGCATGGGGTCGATGGATCCATCACACAGGGGCCAACGGAGTCGTCACGGCAGCTGGGAGAGCGCCTCCATGGCGATCTGCTCGAAGACCTTCTGGTCTGCGGCGAAGTCGGAGTCCGGGATGGGCCAGTGGATCACGATCTCGGTGAAGCCCAGCTCCCGGTGGCGGCCCGCGAAGTCGACGAAGGCGTCCAGGGACTCGAGCGGCCGGCCGCGGTCCGGGGTGAAGCCGGTGAGCAGGATCTTGTCCAGCTCCGCGATGTCCCGGCCGGCCTCGGCGCACGCGTCGCCCAGCCTGCCCAGTTGTTCGCGCAGCGCCTCGACCGACTGCTCCGGGGTGCCGTTCTCGTACAGCTTCGGGTCGCCGGTGGTGACCCAGGCCTGCCCGTGGCGCGCGGCGAGCTTCATGCCGCGCGGGCCGGTGGCCGCCACGGCGAAGGGCAGCCGGGGGCGCTGCACGCAGCCGGGGATGTTGCGCGCCTCGTGTGCCGAGTAGAACCGGCCTTCGTGCGTCACCGCGTCCTCGGTGAGCAGCCGGTCGAGCAGCGGAACGAACTCGGCGAGCCGGTCGGCGCGCTCGCGCGGCGTCCACGGCTCCTGGCCGAGGGCGGTCGCGTCGAAGCCGGTGCCGCCCGCGCCGATGCCCAGGGTGATCCGGCCGCCGGAGAGGTCGTCCAGGGAAATCAGTTCCTTGGCGAGGGTCACCGGGTGGCGGAAGTTCGGCGAGGTGACCAGCGTGCCGAGGCGCAGCCGGTCGGTGGCGGCAGCGGCGGCGGTCAGGGTCGGGACGGCGCCGAACCAGGGGCCGTCGCGGAAGCTGCGCCAGGACAGGTGGTCGTAGGTGTACGCGGTGTGGAAACCGAGCTGCTCGGCCCGCTCCCAGGCCGCTCGGCCGCCTTCGCTCCAGCGGCGGTACGGCAGGATGACGGTGCTCAGTCGCAGACTCATGGGTCCGAGCGTACGGGGCGGCTGCGACGACGGACGAAATCGGTCACTTCACGCACCGGAACGGCCACGGATCGGCGACTACGGGTCAACGGGTCAGTGCGGGCCGGGGAAGCTCAGGTAGCGGGGTGGCACGGCCCGGGTCAGCCAGACGCCGTTCGCGCTGACGTGGAAGACATGGCCGTCGCGGTGCATGGCGCCGGCGTCCACGGCGAGGACGACGGGGTGGCCGCGCCGGGCACCGACCCGGGTCGCGGTCTCGCGGTCCGCCGACAGATGGACGTCGTGCCTGCTCATGGGCCTGAGCCCCTCGGCGCGGATCGCGTCGAGGCTGCGGGCGACGGTGCCGTGGTAGAGGTACGGCGGCGGGGTGGCCGGGGGCAGGCCGAGGTCGATCTCGATGCTGTGGCCCTGGCTGGCGCGGATCCTCGTGCCCTCGACCGCGAAGCGCTTCTTGTCGTTGGCGGCCACCACGTGGTCGAGTTCCTCGCGCGTGAACCGGAATCCGTGGGCGGCGGCTGCGGCGATCAGGGTGTCGATCTCGACCCAGCCGCCCTCGTCGAGCGTGAGGCCGATGCGTTCGGGCTGGTGGCGCAGGTGCTTCGACAGGTACTTCGACACCTTCACGGTGCGCCTGTCGTCGGTGCGGCTGTCGGTCGTCTCTTCGTCTTGTCCTTCGTTCACATCATCAGAGTGAAGGAGAGACGCGGATCACGCAGATGATTTCCGCTTCCACGTTTGATCCACAGCCAAGTGCCGTTATCCACAGGAGATTTGACGAAGGTGTGGACAACCGACGGGTGATATGGGGTAGTTCATCAACTTGACTGGGAAATGGGGCTGATGGGTCAAGCATCCTCGACCCCAGCCCCGATCCCCGCCCCAACTCCCTTCACAGTCTGGGTTCCACCCGGGCGATCCGCCTCAACGCCCCCGGCATATAGCGGGACATGAAGTGGGCGCCGCGCGCCTCAGGCGTCACCGGGGCCACCGCGACGTTGCGGACGACCGCGTCGAGAATGGCGTCGGCGACCTTCTCCGGAGGGTAGTTGCGCAGACCGTAGAGGTGCGCGGAGCGCTTCTGGCGGCGGCGCGCCTCCTCCTCGTCGACACCGGTGAAGCGCGCCGTCGAGGTGATGTTGGTGTTGACGAACCCGGGGCAGACGGCCGTCACCCCGATGTCCTGGGAGGCCAGTTCGGCGCGCAGGCACTCGGAGAGCATCAGGACCGCCGCCTTGGAGGTGCTGTAGGCGGGCAGGGCGCGGGAGGGCTGATAGGCCGCCGCCGACGCGATGTTGACGATGTGACCGCCCTGGCCGCGCTCGGCCATGCGCGCACCGAAGAGGCGGCAACCGTGGATGACACCCCACAGGTTGACGTCAAGGACTGTGCGCCAGTCCTCGGTTGTGGTGGTGAAGAAGGAACCGGACAGGCCGATACCCGCGTTGTTGACCAGCACGTCCACCACACCGTGGTCGCGGTGGACCTTCTCGGCGAGCTTCTCCATGGCCTGCTCGTCGGAGACGTCGGCCGTTTCCGCCCAGGCCCCGGCGGCGCCGACCAGACGGGCCAACTCGGCGGTGCGGGTGGCGGCTTCCGCGTCGCGGTCGACGGCCACCACGCGCGCGCCCGCCTCCGCGAAGGCGAACGCCGTCGCCCGTCCGATGCCGCTGCCCGCGCCGGTGACGAGTACCAACTGACCGCCGAAGCGCTCGGCATGGCGTCCGGTGGCCTTCACCTCGGTGCGGCCTCCCTCGACAGTGGTCACGAACTCCTCGATCCAGTCGGCCAGTTGGTCGGGGCGCGTGCGCGGGACCCAGTGCTTGGCCGGAATCGTGCGCCGGGTGAGCCGCGGAACCCACTGCTCCAGGTCGTCGTAGAGCCGCTCCGACAGGAACGCGTCGCCCTCGGGCGTGATGAGCTGCACGGGCGCGTGTGCGTGCGCGTCCGGGCGCGGGTGGAGCAGCCGGACGCGGACGTTGTCCCGGTACAGCCAGGCGCCGTGCGCCGCGTCGGTGGGCAGCGAGGGGGTCGGGTAGTCGCCGGCGGGGACCTTCTCGATCCGCTGGAGGATCTTCGGCCAGCGCTTGCCGAGCGGGCCGCGCCAGGCCAGCTCCGGCAGGACGGGGGTGTGCAGCATGTACACGTACCAGGACTTGGCGCCCTGGCCGAGGAGCTGTCCCACCCGGCGAGGTGTCGGACGCTTCACGCGCGCGTTGATCCAGTGCCCGAAGTGGTCGAGGGACGGGCCGGACATCGAGGTGAAGGAGGCGATACGGCCCTCCGTGCGGCCGGTCGTCGCGAACTCCCAGGACTGCACCGAGCCCCAGTCGTGCCCGACGAGGTGCACCGGGCGGTCCGGGCTCACCGCGTCGACGACGGCCAGGAAGTCGTCCGTGAGCTTGGCGAGGGTGAAGCCGCCGCGCAGCGGCTTGGGCGCGGAGGAGCGGCCGTGGCCCCGGACGTCGTAGAGGACGACGTGGAAGCGGTCGGCCAGCCGGACGGCGACCTCCGACCAGACCTCCTTGCTGTCGGGGTAGCCGTGCACCAGCACCACCGTCGGCTGCTCCGGATCACCCAGCTCGGCCACGCACAGCTCGATCCCGCCGGTCCGCACCCAGCGCTCACGCGCGCCCTTCAGCGTCATTTCTCCTCCGCCCAGCGCCGCACGTGCGGCAGATCGTCGTCCAGCCAGAAGGCGCCCTCCTCGGGGTCCCGGGAGTCGGTGACCACCAGGATCTCCTCGAACTTCGCGCCCGTCCCCCGGAAGCCGAGGTGGGGTTCGACCGCCCACAGGCCCGGCCGCGGCGGGTGGTCGGAGAAGCGGTACGGCGACCACAGGGGCGACCAGCCCTCGCGGTGGCCGTGCAGCGCGTCGCTCGCCAGCCCCTTCAGGGACTGGGTGCCGAACCCGAACAGGTGCGGCGAGAAGCGGCGCTCCTTCACCCGGTCCACCTTGTGGGCGATCACGCCGAAGGGGTAGGCCCGGTGCCGGTTGGCGTAGCCCTGGCGGACCATGAGGCGGTCCACGTCCTCGTAGATCTCGCGCAGCGGGCGCCGCTCGCGCACCTCGCGCAGGATCAGCTCGCGGTGCGCCTCCAGGTCGGCCATCAGCCGGTCCTGCACCGGGTTGAGGCCGAGCGAGCCCGAGTAGCCGATGTCGGCCGTGCAGCCCTCGAAGACCGGGGCCACGTCCAGGATGAACGGCATCCCGGGCTCCAGCGCGCGATGCGTCGGGAAGAACTGCAGCGGGACGCGGAAGTTCACGAACGCCGTGCGGTCGCCGAACCAGGCGAAGGGGAGGTGGAAGAAGTCCCGCACCCCGCGTTCGCGCAGCCAGTCGCGCTGCATCCGGGCGGCCTCACGCTCGGTCACGCCCGGCTCCAGGCGTGCGGCGACCGCTTCCGCGCACTCGTAGGCGAGGCGCTGCACCCGCCTGAACCCCCGCAGCTCCACGGAGAGTTCGTTCTTCACTGCCGTCGTCATCCCGCCCCGTCCCGTCCCGTCGACTGCGGTACGCGTCCGTAACTTGACACTGGTGAATGTCGCAGTTGTTAGAGTCGGCGTCAATAGACGGGATCAAGGGCTGCGGACAACGCCCGGCCCCGACGTCCGCCCGCCCCACGTCCCCGACGTCCCGCCCGGCGCCCCCTAGGGCCCCAGGGCGGAGCCCGTACTACTCGAGGCTGACGTGAAGACGGCTCTGAGGTCTGACGACCGGCGTGGTCCGGGTCACTACCTTCGGATGCGTGACTGTGATCGCGACCGAAAGCCTGAGCAAGCGGTTCCCCCGGGTGACCGCGCTCGACCGGCTGTCCGTGGACATCGGACCCGGTGTGACCGGACTCGTCGGGGCCAACGGCGCCGGCAAGTCCACCCTGATCAAGATCCTGCTGGGTCTGTCCCCCGCCACGGAGGGCCGCGCCGAGGTGCTCGGCCTCGACGTCGCCGCGCCGTCGTCGGGTGCCGCCATCCGCGAACGCGTGGGCTACATGCCGGAGCACGACTGCCTGCCGCCCGACGTCTCGGCCACCGAGTTCGTCGTCCACATGGCGCGCATGTCCGGCCTGCCGCCCGCCGCCGCGCGCGAGCGCACCGCGGACACCCTGCGCCATGTCGGCCTGTACGAGGAGCGCTACCGCCCCATCGGCGGCTACTCCACCGGCATGAAGCAGCGCGTGAAACTCGCCCAGGCGCTGGTGCACGACCCGCAGCTGGTGTTCCTGGACGAGCCGACCAACGGCCTCGACCCCGTCGGCCGCGACGAGATGCTCGGCCTGATCCGCCGCATCCACTCCGACTTCGGCATCTCGGTCCTGGTCACCTCCCATCTGCTGGGCGAACTGGAGCGCACCTGCGACCACGTCGTCGTCATCGACGGCGGCAAGCTGCTGCGCTCCAGCTCCACCACGGACTTCACCCAGACCACGACCACCCTCGCGATCGAGGTCACCGACACCGACGAGCACCCCGACGGCACCGGCGCCGTCCGCGAGGCGCTCGACGCGCGCGGGGTGAGCGTCGAGGCCGGCAGCGGGCTGCCGGGCGCCGGCCACATCCTGCTGCTGACCGCGCAGGGCGAGGAGACGTACGACCTGGTGCGTGACGTCGTCGCCGGCCTGGGGCTCGGCCTGGTCCGCATGGAGCAGCGCAGGCACCACATCTCGGAGGTCTTCACGAGCGAGGACGAGCAGCGCAAGGAGGGGGCAGGCCATGGCCGTTGAGCAGCCCACGCGGACATCCGCCACTGTCGCGCCCGCGGGTGACACCCGCATCCACGACATCGGGTACCGCTCCTACGACGGCCCCCGCCTCGGCCGTTCCTACGCCACGCGCTCCCTCTACTCGCAGTCCCTGCGCGGCTCCTACGGTCTCGGCCGCTCGGTCAAGTCCAAGGTGCTGCCGATGCTGCTGTTCGTGGTGATGTGCGTGCCGGCGGCCATCATGGTCGCCGTCGCGGTCGCCACGAAGGCGAAGGACCTGCCGGTCGACTACACCCGCTACGCGATCATCATGCAGGCCGTCATCAGCCTGTACGTCGCCTCGCAGGCCCCGCAGTCCGTCTCGCGCGACCTGCGCTTCAAGACCGTGCCGCTGTACTTCTCGCGGCCGATCGAGATCGCCGACTACGTGCGTGCGAAGTACGCGGCCCTGGCCTCCGCGCTGTTCGTCCTCACCGGGGCCCCGCTGCTGGTGCTCTACATCGGCGCGCTGCTGGCCAAGCTCGACTTCGCCGACCAGACCAAGGGATTCGCGCAGGGAATCGTCTCGGTGGCACTGCTCTCGCTGCTGTTCGCCGGAATCGGCCTGGTCATCGCCTCGGTCACCCCGCGGCGCGGCTTCGGCATCGCGGCCGTCATCGCCGTCATGACGATCTCCTACGGCGCGGTCTCCACGCTCCAGGCCATCGCCGACACGCACGGCAACACGAGCGCCGTGCCCTGGATCGGCCTGTTCTCGCCGGTCACGCTGATCGACGGGGTCCAGGCCGCGTTCCTCGGCGCGACCTCCGCGTTCCCCGGCGGGGTCGGTCCCTCGAAGGGCGAGGGCGTGGTCTACGTCCTCGTCGTCCTCGGCCTCATCGCCGCGAGCTACGGCCTCCTGCTGCGCCGCTACAAGAAGGTGGGCCTGTGACAACCCTCAGCATCGACCACGTCTCCCGCTGGTTCGGCAACGTGGTCGCCGTCAACGACATCACCATGACCATCGGCCCCGGCGTCACCGGCCTGCTCGGCCCCAACGGCGCCGGGAAGTCCACCCTCATCAACATGATGGGCGGCTTCCTCGCCCCCTCCACCGGCACCGTCACCCTCGACGGGCAGCCGGTGTGGCGCAACGAGTCGATCTACCAGAAGATCGGCCTCGTCCCCGAGCGCGAGGCGATGTACGACTTCCTCACCGGCCGCGAATTCGTCGTCGCCAACGCCGAGTTGCACGGTCTCGGTGACAAGTCGGCCCAACGGGCCCTCGCCACCGTCGAGATGGAGTACGCGCAGGACCGCAAGATCGCGACGTACTCCAAGGGCATGCGCCAGCGCGTGAAGATGGCGTCCGCGCTGGTCCACGACCCCTCCCTGCTCCTGCTCGACGAGCCCTTCAACGGCATGGACCCGCGCCAGCGCATGCAGCTCATGGACCTGCTGCGGCGCATGGGCGACGAGGGCCGCACGGTGCTGTTCTCGTCCCACATCCTCGAAGAGGTCGAGCAGCTCGCCTGGCACATCGAGGTCGTCGTCGCCGGCCGGCACGCGGCCAGCGGCGACTTCCGCAAGATCCGCCGTCTGATGACCGACCGGCCGCACCGCTACCTGGTCCGCTCCAGCGACGACCGCGCGCTCGCGGCCGCGCTGATCGCCGACCCGTCGACGTCCGGCATCGAGGTCGACCACGCCGAGGGCGCGCTGCGCATCCAGGCCGTCGACTTCGGCCGCTTCACGGCCCTGCTGCCCAAGGTCGCCCGCGACCACGGCATCCGGCTGCTGACGGTCTCGCCGTCCGACGAGTCCCTCGAGTCCGTGTTCTCGTACCTGGTCGCGGCGTAGGAGGCCGAAGATGTACGACCCCACAGTCGCCCGGCTCACCTACCGGGCCCTGCTCGGCCGCCGCAGGGCCCTCATCCTGGGCGCCCTGCCCGTCCTGCTGATCGCGATCTCCGTCGTCGTACGGGGCCTCGCCGGCGCCGACGACCAGACGGCCGCCGACCTTTTGGGCGGGCTCGCGCTCGCCACGATGGTGCCGATCATCGGCGTCATCGCGGGCACGGGCGCGATCGGCCCGGAGATCGACGACGGCTCCGTCGTCTACCTGCTGTCCAAGCCGGTGAAGCGGCCGACGATCATCTTCACCAAGCTGATCGTGGCCATCGCCGTGACGATGGTGTTCTCGGCCCTGCCGACGCTCATCGCGGGCTTCATCCTCAACGGCAACGGGCAGCAGATCGCCGTCGCCTACACCGTGGCCGCGCTGGTCGCCTCGATCGCCTACGCGGCGATGTTCCTGCTGCTCGGCACGGTGTCCCGGCACGCGGTGGTGTTCGGTCTCGTCTACGCCCTCGTCTGGGAGGCCCTGTTCGGCTCCCTGGTGTCCGGCGCCCGCACCCTGAGCGTCCAGCAGTGGGCGCTCGCGGTCGCCCACAAGGTGGCCGGCGGGGACCTGGTGACCTCGGACGTCGGCCTGCCCACGGCGACGGTGCTGCTGGTCGTGGTCACCGTGCTGGCCACCTGGTACGCCGGCCAGAAGCTGAGGTCGCTGACGCTCGCCGGCGAGGAGTGAGGTGCCCTCGCGGTCTTGACGGGGGCTTCACCTCGGTCCGGGCAGACTGGACAGAACGGATGTAAGGCGAGGAGGCCGGCAGATGGCAGAGGAGATTCCGCGGCACGACGCCTCCGGGCGGACCGGCGACGACCTCTGGGACGAGCTGGTCCTGGACGAGGCCTTCGTGCGGTCCGCCGAGACCTCCGAGCCGTCCGCGCGGGCCCGGATGCTCGCGGCCCGCTGGCGCGCCGAGGAACCGGAGCCGCAGCCCTGGCGCTCCGACGAGCCACCGGCGGGCTGGTTCTTCAGCAGGGCACGCCGGCGCAGGTGGCGCCGCCGGTAGGGCGGTGCCGGCGGGAGCGGTGTCGGTAGGGCTGTGCCGGCGGGGACTGTGCCGGCGGAGGCGGTGATGCGCCGCCGTTAATTCGGTGGCGCCCAACTCGGTGGCGGGGCACAGTGGTTGTGCCCCATCCGCCGGGAGTGTCCCGGCGTCACGTTCTGGGAGAGGAGCAGGGCGATGCCCATGCACGGCAATGCGCCCGGCTCCCGACAGGGCAGTCCGAGGCCGGCTCCGGAGTAGCCATTACCGCTCCGCAGAGCCACGGGAACTGCCCGGGGCGGCCGCTTCGAGCACGCGATGTCGCTCTCGCGTGGGCCGCCCACCCGGAGGATTGGCCGAGTGGTAAGGCACTGGCTTGCTAAGCCATGGTCGGGGGGTACCCCGCGCACGTTCGATCCGTGCATCCTCCGCGAGACGTTGTCACTGGGACTTGGCCGGGACTTGGCTGCGATTCAGGGCCAGGGGTACGTCGAGTCTGCGGGTCGGCGGCAGCCGCCGGCAGGTGAAGTCGGCCTCTCAGACGCCCCGTTCGTCCGCGATGCGGTCCAGTTCGCGCATGGCTTCCGCGTGGGCGCTCATGCGGCGGCTCAGGGTGCCGGTGGTGAAGAGGGCGACGCCGGTGATCGAGGTCGGCAGGGAGAGGCCGAGAAGGGCGAGGGCCTCGGGCCAGTCGCGTTCGTCGGCGCAGTAGTCGCCCCGCTGGACACCCTCGTTGGCCGTGCCGCGATCCGTCAGGAGGCGGGACTCGCAGTGCTCGGGGTAGTGGTCGCCGGAGTGGCGGTCGACGTCGTACGGGGTGAGCACAAGGACGGCGCACCAGGCCCACAGCAGGCCCGCCACGGCGAGCAGGGCGATGCCCCAGGTGCGTGTCCGGCTGGAGCGGTCGCGGAAGTCGACGTCGTATTCGCGGGAGCGCATGGCCGCCGAATCCAGCAGCGGCGGCGGTGCGCCCGGGGTGACCGGTGTGGCCTGGGGTGCCCGGACGGGCGCCCTCAGCCCAGGAGGCGTTCCAGGACCAGCGCGATACCGTCCTCCTCGTGGGAGGCCGTCACCTCGTCCGCGACCGCTCGCAGTTCCTCGTGGGCGTTGGCCATGGCGACGCCCCGGGACGCCCAGGCGAACATCGGGATGTCGTTGGGCATGTCGCCGAAGGCGATCGTGTCGGCGGCCTTCAGGCCGAGGCGGCGGGCGGCGATGGACAGGCCCGTGGCCTTGGAGAGGCCGAGGGGGAGCACTTCGACGATGCCCGCGCCGGCCATGGCGACGCCGACGAAACCGCCGGCGGCCTGCCGGGCGGCCTCCGCCAGGTCGTCGTCGCCCAGCGTCGGATGCTGGATGTAGATCTTGTTCAGCGGGGCGGTCCAGAGGTCGGACGCGTCCGTGAACGGGGTGGCGGGGACGGCGCCGGTGACGGCGTAGCCCGGCCCCACCAGCACCTCGCCGTCCAGGCCGTCCTGGCTCGCCGCCAGGTACAGCGGACCCACCTCGGCCTCGATCTTCGCCAGGGCCACGCTCGCCAGCTGCCGGTCAAGGGTCACGGACGTCAGCAGGCGGTGCGCCCCGGCGTCGTACACCTGCGCGCCCTGGCCGCAGACGGCGAGGCCGGTGTAGCCGAGGTCGTCGAGGATGTGCCGGGTCCAGGGCGCGGCGCGGCCGGTGACGACGATGTGCGCGGCGCCCGCCGCGGTGGCCGCGGCGAGCGCGTCACGGGTGCGCGGGGAGACCGAATCGTCGGAGCGCAGCAGCGTTCCGTCGAGGTCGGTGGCGATCAGCCGGTACGGGAATCCCGCGGCGGGCGACTCGGCGCTCACTTGGCGACCGGCTCCAGGACCTCGCGGCCGCCCAGGTACGGGCGCAGCACCTTGGGCACGTACACGGAGCCGTCGGCCTGCTGGTGGTTCTCCAGGATCGCCACGATCGTGCGCGGCACGGCGCACAGCGTGCCGTTGAGCGTCGCCAGCGGCTTGACCTGCCCGCCCGTCGCCCGACCACCACCCCGGCCGGAGGTCGCTTCGCTCCCACTGGACTTCTCACGGACCCGGATCGACAGGCGCCGGGACTGGAACTCGGTGCAGTCCGAGGTCGAGGTCAGCTCGCGGTACTTGCCCTGGGTCGGGATCCACGCCTCGCAGTCGTACTTACGCGAGGCCGAGGAGCCGAGATCGGCGGAGGCGACGTCGATGACGCGGAACGGCAGCTCCAGCGAGGTCAGCCACTGCTTCTCCCACTCCAGCAGGCGCTTGTGCTCCTCCTGCGAGTCCTCGGGAGCGACGTACGAGAACATCTCGACCTTGTCGAACTGGTGCACGCGGAAGATGCCGCGCGTGTCCTTGCCGTGCGAGCCGGCCTCGCGGCGGAAGCACGGGGAGAACCCGGCGTAGCGCAGCGGCAGCCGGTCGGCGTCGATGATCTCGTCCATGTGGTACGCCGCGAGCGGGACCTCGGAGGTGCCGACCAGGTACAGGTCGTCCTTGTCGAGGTGGTAGACGTCCTGGGCCGCCTGGCCGAGGAAGCCGGTGCCGGCCATGGACTGCGGGCGCACCAGCGCCGGGGTCAGCATCGGCGTGAAGCCGGCCTCGGTGGCCTGCCCGATCGCCGCGTTCACCAGGGCCAGCTCCAGCAGGGCGCCGACACCGGTGAGGAAGTAGAAGCGGGAGCCGGAGACCTTGGCGCCGCGCTCGACGTCGATCGCGCCGAGGATCTGGCCCAGCTCCAGGTGGTCCTTGGGCTCGAAGCCCTCGGCACCGAAGTCGCGGATGGTGCCGTGCGTCTCCAGCGTGACGAAGTCCTCCTCGCCGCCGACGGGGACGTCGGGGTGGACGAGGTTGCCGAGGCGGAGCAGCAGCTCATGGGTCTCGGTGTCGGCGGCGTCGCGCTCGGCGTCGGCGGCCTTGACGTCCGCCTTCAGCTGCTCGGCGCGCGCCAGCAGCTCGGCCTTCTCCTCGGGGGAGGCCTTGGGGATCAGCTTGCCGAGCTGCTTCTGCTCGGCACGCAGTTCGTCGAAGCGGACGCCGGAGGACCTGCGCCGCTCGTCGGCAGACAGGAGGGAGTCGACGAGCGCGACGTCCTCTCCACGGGCGCGCTGGGACGCGCGCACACGGTCGGGGTCCTCACGGAGCAGGCGAAGGTCAATCACGAGGCCAAGGCTACCGGTGTCGGCTCGCGGGCCACGACTCACTATTGCCATACGCGCCTCGCGTGGCGTCATGCGGCAATTGCGCAGAGTGTCCCATGAGGTCAATAAAGGCCGTCTCAATACCTGGAACGGGGCAGTCGGCGGGTCCCCGGTTGACCGGATTCCCTTGTGGAGAGCCGCACTTGGCGGCGCGGTTGTCCACAGGAGCCCGCATCCCGGGAAGAGTTATCCACAGGCTGTGCGGAAAGTCTGTGGACTTCGGAATTGATCACTCCGGAAGTTCCGCCCGGAGCGAGGAATTCCCGGTTCGAACAGGGGTGACACCTACTTTCGGGTGGAAAGGCGTCGCTCCAAAAGATGAACCAAAGGAAACGAGTGGACGAAGGGTGACCTGCCGGGCGGTGGCCGTATCTGGGGCTTCCGGGGCGATTTGTCGACGGCGCGACTCTCCCTTGTCGACTTGTCCCCAGGTCGAGAAGCGGACCTGTGGATAACTTCTGTGGATAACGAAGATATGCAGGTACGACTGCCGGAATTGGCAATTCCGGCCATCGGGCCGGGCTCCGGAACCGGTCGCTTCAGCCCCGGAACCGGCTTCTCCAGCCCCATAGCCGACCGCTTCGGTCCCGGAACCGGCCGCTCCCGCCCTAGAACCGGCCGTCCTGGCAGCGTGCCACCCAGTCCGACGCCGCCGCGAACTCCTCGTCGGTGGTGCCCGGCCGGACGGGCGGGGCCTCGTCCGGCGTGATGTCCGCGCGCGGATAGGAGCCGAGGAAGCGCACGAGGCAGATCCGCTTCAGCCCCATCAGCGCCTCGGCGACCCGTCGGTCCGAGATATGGCCCTCGGCGTCGATGCAGAAGCAGTAGTTGCCGATGCCCGCGCCGGTCGGCCGCGACTGCAGCAGCATGAGGTTGACGCCGTGGGTGGCGAACTCGCCGAGCAGCTCGCGCAGGCCACCGGGGTGGTCGTCGTTCTGCCACAGCACCACCGAGGTCTTGTCGGCGCCGGTCGGGGCGGCGGGCCGGGCCGGACGGCCGACCAGCACGAACCGGGTCTGCGCGTTCTCCGCGTCGTGGATCCCGGTCTCCAGCGCCTCCAGGCCGTACCGGGCGGCGGCGAACTCGCCCGCGAAGGCGGCGTCGTACCGGCCCTCCTGGACCAGCCGCGCGGCGTCCGCGTTCGAGGCGGCCGACTCCCACAGGGCGTCCGGGAGGTTCTTCCGGAGCCAGTTGCGCACCTGAGGCTGGGCGGCCGGGTGCGCGGAGACCGTCTTGATGTCGGACAGCTTCGTGCCCGGCCGGACCAGCAGCGCGAAGGTGATGGACAGCAGCACCTCGCGGTAGATCATCAACGGCTCGCCCGCGACCAGCTCGTCCAGGGTGGTGGTGATGCCGCCCTCGACGGAGTTCTCGATCGGCACGAACGCGGCCTCGGCCTCGCCGGCCCGCACCGCGTCCAGCGCGGACTGCACCGACACGTACGGGATCAGTTCCCGGGTCGCGGCCTCCGGAAGCGTGCGCAGGGCGACTTCGGTGAAGGTGCCTTCGGGACCGAGATACGCATAGCTCGCTGGCATGCACTCACCCTAATGGCCGCAGCCGAAGGCGGCGCCCGCGTCTCATGAACGCCACTCGACCGGGTGGTTTGAACCCCTGGATCAGCCCTCCGGAATCAGCCAGAACCAACCCCCGGAATCAGCCCTCCAGCAGGCGCTGTCCCACGTACTCCCCCTCGGCCGCGCCCCCGGGCACCGCGAACAGACCGCTCGCCTCGTGCCGGATGAACCGCGACAGCGCGTCGCCCCGGTCGAGCTTGCGCTGCACCGGGACGAAGCCGCGCAGCGGGTCCGCCTGCCAGCAGACGAACAGCAGACCGGCGTCGGGGGTGCCGTCCGGGTCGATGCCGTCGTGGTACGAGAACGGGCGCCGCAGCATGGCCGCGCCGCCGTTCTGGTCGGGCCGGGTGATGCGGGCGTGGGCGCTCAGCGGGACGACGTACTCGCCCTTCGCGTCGGCCTTCTCCAGGTCCATCGGCGTCGTCTCGCCGCCCCCGGACAGTGGTGCCCCGTCGGCCTTGCGGCGCCCTATGACCGCCTCCTGGCCGCTGAGCGAGAGCTTCTCCCAGTCGTCGAGGAGCATGCGGATACGGCGTACGACGGCGTAGGAGCCGTTCGCCATCCAGGCGGGTTCCCCGGCGGCGGGCACGAAGATCCGGCGGTCGAAGTCGGCCTCGGCGGGCTTGGGGTTGCGGGTGCCGTCGATCTGGCCCATCAGGTTGCGCGCGGTCATGGGGTGCGCGGTGGCGCCCGGGGAGCGGTTGAAGCCGTTCATCTGCCAGCGGACGCGGGCCGCGCCGCCGGCCTCCTTCTGGACGGCGCGCAGGGCGTGGAAGGCGACCAGGGCGTCGTCGGCGCCGATCTGCACCCACAGGTCGCCGTCGCTGCGGGCCTTGTCGAGTTGGTCGGAGGAGAAGTCGGGCAGCGGGTCCAGCGCGGCCGGGCGCTGCTTGTCCAGGCCGGTCCGCGCGAAGAAGCTGTGGCCGAAGCCGAAGGTGACGGTCAGCGAGGACGGGCCCGCGTCCCGGGCCACGTCGGTGTCGTCGTGGGGGGCCGCCTCGCCCGCCATCAGCCGCTCGGCCGCGCTCGACCAGCGCCGCAGCAGGGCCGCCGCCTCCTTGCGGCCCGCACCGGCCACCAGGTCGAAGGCGACGAGATGACCGCGCGCCTGGAGCCCCTCGGTGATGCCGGGCTGATGTTTCCCGTGAAACATCGCCCGACCGGAGCCGAGCGAGGTCAGCGGGGTGACCTGCGCGGGCACGGCGGCGTATCCGACGGCGCCGCCCGCCGCGCCGAGCACGAGACCGGTGGCGCCGGCGGTGCCGAGCAGTGCGCGCCGGGAGACACCACGGCCGCTGCCGGCGCCGGGTTCCCGCAGCGCGGGGTCGGGCGTGCGGCGGGCCTGGGGGATGGACTGGTCGGGCATGGTGGGGTTCAGCCGATCTGAGCGTTCTTGGAGACGGTCACCTGGTCGATGTCGGAGGTCCGCACGGTCACCGCGATCTTCCAGTCGCCGGCCATGGGGATCTGCACGCCGCTCGCCGACCAGTGGCCGGTGGTGATGTGGTCCGGGGTCACGGGAAGCGGGCCGAGCTTCTTCGCCTCCAGGGTGAAGGCGACCTTCACCTCGGGGATGTCGAAGGCGCGCCCGTTGGGCCGCTGCACGTAGAGGTGCATCTCGTTGCCGCCCACGCGCGCGGGGTCGAGGTCGACGCGGACGAGGCCCTTGCCGTCGGTGCCGCCGGTGTCGAAGGGCATGTCCAGGGTCAGCGTGCCGGACGCGGACGAGGACACCGAGGAGCCGGCGGAGGACGCGTTGGCGGCCTTCGCCTCCTGCTCGGTGCGGCCCGGTTCGGTCTGCGTCAGCGCGGTGGTGACGGCGAGCAGGACGACCGCGACGCCCGCCTCGGCGAACACCGAGCGGCGCAGTCCGAAGCGGTTCGCGTCGGCGTCCCTGAGCCGCTTGCGCCGGGCGGCGTCGACGGCGGCCCGCTGCCGCGCGAGCTGCGCGGCCCGCTTGCCGTCACCGGCCGCAGCGTTCCGCGCGGCGCCGGAGGCAGCCTTGCCGGCCGCAGACCGCGACGCGGGGACCTTGTCCTTCTCGGCGATGTCGACAGCGCGGGTGGCGTCCGCCGCGAGCCGTCCCGTCCACCGCCGCGAGATCCCCGCGATGCCGACCAGCAGCGCCACCAGTCCGATCTTGACCAGCAGCAGCTGCCCGTACGCGGTGTCGGCGAACGCCGACCAGGAGCCCAGCTGGCGCCAGGACTGGTAGACGCCGGTGGCGACGAGCGCGAGCACGGAGCCGAAGGCGACCCGGGAGAAGCGGTGGACGGCGGCCGACTCGATCGGGGCGTCCGCGGGTGCCCGGTACAGGGCGACGAGGAGAGCGGTGAGGCCGCCCAGCCAGGCGGCGACGGCCAGCAGGTGGACGACGTCGACGGGCATGGCGATGCCCGGCTGGAGCCCGGTGGAGGCGTGCTCGGCCATCGCCCAGCTCGCCGCGAGTCCGGCGGCCACGACCACTCCGCCGACGGCGAGCCCGAAGTTCAGGTCCCGCTTCTCCTCGCCCTCCTCGCGCCGGTTGTAGGCGCCGAAGAGGACGGCGATGAACAGCGCGGCGGCGGCGAGCAGCAGCAGCCGGGAGACCAGCGCGGCGCCGGTCTTGGTCTGGAGCACCTGCCCGAGCAGCTCCAGGTCGAAGACGTCGCCGAACTTCCCGGAGCTGGTGTACGAGCCGCGCAGAAGCAGCAGCCACAGGGTGGCCGCGGTGAGCGCGAGCCAGCCGCCGACCACGAGCCGCTGCAGGGCCCGTACGCCCGAGCCGCGCTGCCAGCAGGCCAGGACGAAGGCGGCGCCGCCCACCAGCACGATGAAACCGGCGTACGACATGTACCGCCCGAACGCGTAGAGCGCGCCCACGACCCCGCCGCCGGTCCCGGTGCCGACACCGGAGACGACGGTCTCCGAGGGCGCCCCGATGGAGAAGGTGTAGGCGCCGGACACGGGGTGGCTGTCCGCCGAGACGACCTGGTAGGCGACCGTGTAGGTGCCCTTGCCCAGCCCGCTCCTGAGCTTCACGGCGTACGTCGTCCCGCTCACGTTGACCGGTGAGCCGGACTCGACCTTCCGGCCCCTGGGGTCGAGCACCTGCAGCGAGTCGTCGTTCATCGCCACCTTCTCGGAGAAGGTGAGCGACACCTGGGTGGGCGCCTTGGCGACCACCACCCCCTGTGCGGGGTCGCTGCCGGTCAGCGCGGCGTGCGCGGAGGCCGTCCCGGCGCCCGCGAACAGGGCGCCGGTGACGGCGAGAAGCAGCAGCACCAGGGTCCGCAGGCGGGGGGTGATGGTCCGCGTCACAGTGGTCCTTCCCTCAGTGTCCGGTCGGTCGACGGGGCGTCCTCAGCGCCCGGTCGACGGGTTGTACGTGGCGGACTTCACCGGCATCTCGACGGTGAGGGGACCGGACTTCGCGAAGCCGAGCCTCAGCGTCACCGTCTGGCCCTGTTCCGGCCGGTGCCTCAGCTTCTCGAACATCAGGTGGTTGCCCCCGCTCCTGAACACGAGCCGGCCATGGGCCGGTATGACGAAGGAGGCTTTCTCTTCCATGGCGCCGCCGACAGTGCTGTGCATGGTGATCTGCCCGGCGACGTCGCTGGTGACCGAGGTCAGCTCGTCCTGCGTCCCGCCGTTGTTGCTGATCGTCAGGAAGCCGGCGGCCATGTCGGCGGAGACCGGCCGGGGCATGTACGACGCGCTCACGGACAGCTCGGCGGCGGAACCGGAGCCGTCGCCCGCGTTCTTGTCCGAGCCGGAGCCCGTGCCCGAGCCCTGCCCGGTGCCGCAGCCCGCGAGGGTCAGCGCGCCGACGAGCGCGGCAGCCGTCAGGATCGTGCGCCTCACGGCTTGGCTCCCTCGACGAGCTTGGGCAGGTCCTTGGTGTAGTCGTCGACCGTGGCGTCCTCGCCGTACAGGACGTATCCGCCGTCGGTCTTCGGCGAGAAGGCGATGACCTGGGTGCCGTGCACCGAGACGAGCTTGCCGTTCTTGTCCTTCGTCGTCGGTTCGACGGAGATGCCGACGGAGCGGGCGCCGGCCTGGACGGCGGCGAACTTCCCGGTCAGACCGACGAACTGCGGGTCGATGCCCTTGAGCCACTTGCCGAGCTCGGCGGGGGTGTCCCGGCCGGGGTCGGTGGTGACGAACACGACGCGCAGGTCGTCCTGCTGGGCCTTGGGCAGTGCCTTCTTGGCGACGGCGATGTTGCTCATGGTCGTGGGGCAGACGTCCGGGCAGTGCGTGTAGCCGAAGTAGAGGAGGGTCGGGTGGCCCTTGGTCTCGGCGCGCAGGTCGTACTGCTTGCCGTGGGTGTCGGTGAGGACCAGGTCGGGCTTGGCGAACGGCTGGTCGAGGACGGTGGCGGCCTTGCCCGAGCCGGTCTCGTCCGAGACCACGGAGACGGGCGGCTTGTTCTCGTCACCGCTGCCGCAGGCGGTGAGGGTCAGGGCGGCGGCGCCGAGCAGCACGGCCGCGGCGAACGTCTTCTTACGCATAGAGAAATGTCCCAGATGTCAGAACTCCGGCGCGCACCGGGGTCGTACAAGAGCGTCGCACGGCCCCGGTGCACGCACGGGGAAGGGTGGGTCAGGAGGTGCGGCGGCGGCCCGCTACGACGCCGTAGCCGACGCCCGCGGCACCGATGACGATGCCGACGACGGCGAGCACGCGCGCGGTGGTGTCGCTGCCGCTCGTGGAGTCCGCGGCGGCGGCCGTCTTCTCGTCCTTGCCGTTCGCCGCGGCGGAGTCGCCCTCGGCGGAGTCGTCCGTAGCGGCCGAGGCGCCGCCGTGGTCGTCCGTGGCGGCCGACAGCTCCAGCACCGGGGCCGGGTTCTCGGGCTCGTCCTGGCCCTTCTGCTGCACCTCGATCCAGCGCACGACCTCGTTGTCGGAGTACGTCTGGATCGCCTTGAAGGCGAGCTGGTCGGTGTCCTCGGGCAGGGCGCCGACGGAGAGCGGGAACTTCTGGAAGTAGCCGGGCTCGATGCCCTTGCCGTCGGCGGTCCAGGTGACCTTGGTGACGGCCTCGTCGATCTTCTCGCTGTGCAGCGTGAGCGGCTTGGCCAGCTTGGACTTGGTGACCTTCACGGTCCAGCCGTCGATGGGCTGGGGCATGACCGAGGCCAGCGGGTGGTCGGCCGGGAAGTTCACCTCGAGCTTGGTGGTCGACGTCTTGTCGCGCTCGTTGGGCACCTTGAAGTCGACGACCGCGTAACCGCCCTTGGCCGCGATGCCCTCGGGCTGCACGCTGACGTGCGCGGAGGCGGGGGCCGACAGGACGAGGACGGCCGAGCCCGCGACGGCAGCGGCGGCGGCGACCCGGGCGGCGACGCGGGACGCGGTACGGGACGCGGTACGGGACGCGGTGACGGTGTCTGTACGGGACGCGGTTCGGGAAACCTGCATGGCAGGAGCACTCCACTCTGAGTGAGATCCGGTGAGGAGGAGAGGCACGCGTACGCGGGGCGCACGCGCGGCCGCGCGACGGCGGCCTGCCTCCTCCGGATGGACCGGGAGGGAGGGGTGGCGCGTCGCGTCAGGCGGCGAGAAGGAGGCCGGCGGCGGGTGGGCCGCGCCGGATCACCGTGTGCTGGAGTGCGGTGGTGCGCGGGGCGGGTGCCTCGTCCCGGTCGGGGCGGGGGCCGCGCGGGTCGGGTCCGGGTGCGGGCAGCAGCCCGGCGCACAGGGCGTGCGCCAGCGTGAGTGCCGCGCGCAGCGATCGTACGAGTGCCCCCTCCGCGACTCCGTGCGCCGAAAGCTCGATCAGCCGCAGCACGGCCAGGTCGCCGCGGCGCAGCAGCCAGCCCGCGGCGAGGGCCGCGAGGACATGGCCGAGCAGCATCGGCAGGGAGGGCAGCAGGGCCGCCGAGGAGCCGGTGGCGTCGGCGGCGTGCCGCAGGACGGGCGTGCCGCCCACGGCCCGGCCCGAGGAGTCGATGAGGTGCGCGTCGAGCAGGAGGCGGTAGGCGTGCCCGGGGGTGAGCGCCGACGGGCTGGACCCGCACAGCAGGTGTGCCGCCCGCTCGACGAGCGCCCCGTTCGCCGAACTCGCGTGGCCGCCCGCGCCGAACACGCCCTCCGCGCCGAACAGGCCACCCAGGCCGCCCATGCCGCTCATGCCGCTCATGCCGCCCATGGACCCTGCCGGTCCCGTCGGCATCCCGGAGGCCATGGCCGCGCCGTGCTGGCCCAGCCCGAACAGGGTGTGCAGCGCGGCCTGGCCGAGGGTGAGGAGCGCGGCGATGCCGGGCAGCGAGCGGGCCCGCCCGGCGAGGGGCACGACGAGCAGCAGACAGCCCAGGAATCCCGCGCCCAGCGTCCACAGGGGCACGGTCGCGCAGGAGGCCAGGGTGTGCCCGGCCGCGGCCAGCACGACACAGACCGCGGCGAACACCGCGGCCCGCAGGATCCGGACCCCGGGTCCGGAGCGCGTCGTGCGCGTGTGGGGGGCTGTCATGGCGGGGCTCATCATCGCACTGCCCCCACCCGCTTCCCGCGGCAGGCCCGCCGGATTCCGCCATGGTCGTGTGTTCCGCCGATTGTGCCGCTGTTTGTCCCGCTGTTTGTCCCGCAGGGGAAACGGAACCGCCCCCTCATACATCGATTCGTCCCGGGGCGCATCGCCCATATGGGCCGAGTCACGTCAACGGAGTGCTTACGGGGGCGCACGGGTGGCAATAGGTATCGGTATGTCGAGTCGCGGCCGGGAGGGTGGAGCATGAGCATCTGGTGGTCACTCCATCTGCGCCGCGAGGCCGCGAGCGTGCCGCTCGCCCGGCGGCTGCTGATCGGCACCATGGAGACGGCGGGCGTCGACCCGGACATCTCCTACGACCTGTCCGTCGCCCTCAGCGAGGCCTGCGCGAACGCCGTCGAGCACGGCGGCGACGCGGCGCGCGGCACCTCCGAGGCGTACCGGGTGACCGCCTACCTGGACGGCGAGAAGTGCCGTATCGAAGTGACCGATTCGGGCCCCGGTTTCACCCGCGCCCCGGACATACGGCCGGTCCGTACGGACGCCGAGCACGGCAGAGGCCTGTGTCTGATCCAGGAACTCGCCGATCACGTCCACATCGGCGCGAAGCCGGGCCGGGGCGGCACGGTGGTCAGCTTCGACAAGATCCTCAAGTGGAAGAAGGACCCTTCCCTGCTGACCGCGTGACGGTCCGGCTCACCGCATGACGTTCCCCGCTCACCGCATGACGGTCCCCGTGGGACCGGCGCGCCGTTAGGGTGCGCGCATGGATGCCGAACCCGTGATCCTGCGCCCTCTCGCCCGGGGCGACGCCGCAGCGCTCGCCGCCGCCTACACGCAGAACCGCGAGCACCTGGAACCGTGGGATCCGGTCAGGCCGGAGTCCTTCTTCACGGTCGCGGGCCAGGCGGAGCGCGTCGAGGGGCTGCTGCGGCAGTACGCCGAGGGAAGCATCGTGCCGTGGGTGTTCGAGGCGGTGGACGGCCGGATCGTGGGGGCGATCACGTTGACGGGGATCACCCGGGGGCCGTTCCTCAGCGCCTGCGTCGGGTACTGGGTGGCCGCCGACCAGCAGAACCGGGGCCTGGCCGGCACCGCGGTGGAACGAGCCTGCGCGCACGCCCGCGACCCGCTCGGCCTGCACCGCGTCGAGGCGTCCACACTGACCGGCAACACGCGCTCGCAACGCGTGCTGACACGGTGCGGCTTCGAACCGATCGGACTCGCCCCGAACTACCTGCACATCAACGGCCAGTGGCGGGACTGCCGCCTCTTCCAACGCGTACTGCACGACAACGCGCCCGCCCACCCTTAGACGAACGGCCGGGCGCGCATCCGTCGCACGGACCCGCCCCCGGCCGATTCACAGCACCCTCAGTTACCAGGCACTCTCAGCCCTTCAGGGAATCCTCAGCCCTTCAGCGAACCCATCCACGCCTCGACCTCGTCCGACCGCCGAGGCAGCGCGGCGCTGAGGTTCCGGTTGCCGTCAGCGGTGACCAGGATGTCGTCCTCGATGCGCACGCCGATGCCCCGGTACTCCTCGGGGACCGTCAGGTCGTCGGCCTGGAAGTACAGGCCCGGCTCGACGGTGAGGACCATGCCCGGCTCCAGCGTGCCGTTCACGTACGTCTCGGTCCGCGCGGCGGCGCAGTCGTGGACGTCCATGCCGAGCATGTGGCCGGTGCCGTGCAGGGTCCAGCGGCGCTGGAGACCCAGCTCCAGGACCCGCTCGACCGTGCCCTCGACCAGGCCCCACTCGACGAGCTTCTCGGCGAGCACGCGCTGGGCGGCGTCGTGGAAGTCGCGGTAGCCCGCACCGGGCTTCACCGCCGCGATGCCGGCCTCCTGGGCCTCGTACACGGCGTCGTAGACCTTCTTCTGGATCTCGCTGTACGTGCCGTTGATCGGCAGCGTGCGCGTGACGTCGGCGGTGTACAGGGTGTGGGTCTCCACACCCGCGTCCAGCAGGAGCAGGTCGCCGGAGCGGACCGGGCCGTCGTTGCGCACCCAGTGCAGCGTGCAGGCGTGCGGGCCGGCGGCGCAGATGGAGCCGTAGCCGATGTCGTTGCCCTCCACGCGCGCGCGGAGGAAGAACGTGCCCTCGATGTAGCGCTCGCTGGTCGCCTCGGCCTTGTCGAGGACCTTGACCACGTCCTCGAAGCCGCGGACCGTCGAGTCGACGGCCTTCTGCAGCTCGCCGATCTCGAAGTCGTCCTTGATCAGGCGGGCCTCGGAGAGGAAGACGCGCAGTTCCTCGTCGCGCTCGGCGGTGACCTTGTCGGTCAGGGCCGCCTCGATGCCGGCGTCGTAGCCGCGCACCACGCGGACCGGGCCGGTGGCCTCCTTCAGCTTCTCCGCCAGCTCGCGCACGTCGGAGGCCGGGACGCCGTACAGCGCCTCGGACTCGGTGAGGGAGTGGCGGCGGCCGACCCACAGCTCGCCCTGGCCGGACAGCCAGAACTCGCCGTTCTCGCGGTCGGAGCGGGGCAGGAGGTAGATCGTCGCCTCGTGGCCGTCACCCTTCGGCTCCAGCACGAGGACGCCGTCCTCGGTCTGGTTGCCGGTGAGGTACGCGTACTCGACGGACGAGCGGAAGGCGTACTCGGTGTCGTTCGAGCGGGTCTTCAGGTTGCCCGCGGGGACGACGAGGCGCTCGCCGGGGAAGCGGGCGGAGAGCGCGGCGCGGCGGTGCGCGGTCTCGGCGGCCTGCTCGATCGGCTGCAGGTCACGCAGCTCGGTGTCGGCCCAGCCGGACTGCATGTTCTCGGCCAGCTCGTCGGAGACGCCCGGGTACAGGCCGTTCTTCCGCTGCTTGATCGGCTCCTCGGACTCGGTCTCGGGCCCCTCTGCGGTAGCAGTGTCGGGCACGACCGGGTTGAGCTCGTCGGACACGTGATCCTCCTCGATGACGCCTGGTGATCTCCCCCGGGGCCCGCGACGCTCCTGCTTGTGGCCGAGCGGGGAACCCCCATCATCGTACGGTTGTACCAAGGCGGACCCGGTGCGGATGACCTGTTATGCCCGGTCATGCGAGCCGCGGGTGAGGATGCGCGTGCGAGTGCGCGTGCGAGCGTGAGTTCGCGTGCAGCGTGCCCCGTCAGTCGAAGCGTGCTGTCAGTCGAAGCGTGCCGCCAGCAGGACGACGTCCTCCTCGCCGTCGTCCCCCAGTCTCGAATTCGCTCGACCGGGAGGTGCCCCCCCGTCGAGGCCGTCCGGCAGCACCGTACGCAGCACGTGGTCGGCGACGGCCCCGGGGTCGGCGCGCAAGGCGCGCGGGACGCTCGCGGCAGCCGCGTGCAGCCGGGCGAAGGCGCGGTCCATCGGGTCGCCGGTACGGTGCAGCAGCCCGTCGGTGTACAGCAGGACGGTTTCTCCAGGTTCTGCCTGGATCTCCATGCTGGGCGCCTCCCAGCAGGCGAGCATGCCCAGCGGCGCGGAGACGGAGGTCTCGGCGAACTCGGTGCGCCGCTCGCCGATCAGCAGCGGCGGACTGTGCCCGGCGCCGGCCAGGGTGACCCTGCGCAGGGCGGGCTCGCAGTAGGCGAACAGGGCGGTGGCGCAGCGCGCGGGCTCGGTGAGCCGCAGCAGCAGTTCCAGGTCGGACAGGACGGCCACCGGGTCCTCGCCCTCCATCACGGCGTAGGCCCGCAGCGAGGCGCGCAGCCGGCCCATCGCGGCGACCGCGCTGGGCCCGCCGCCGGTGACGGAGCCGACGGAGAGGCCGAGCGCGGCGTCGGGCAGCGGCAGGGCGTCGTACCAGTCGCCGCCGCCGCGCGGTCCGGTGCGGTGCCGGGCGGCGAGCTGGACGCCGGCGACCCGGGGCAGCCGGGAGGGGAGCAGTTCCTCGGTGATGGTCGCGGTGCGCGCGCGGGAGCGTTCCACCTCCACCAGCAGGGCGAGGTGCTCGGCGGCGTGGCGGACGTACAGGCCGGCCAGGTGGCGGTGGTGCTCGTCCGGCTCGGCGGGCTCGTCGTAGAGCCAGACGGCGGCGCCGAGGCGGCCGGCGGACCGGGCGGTCAGGGGGAGGGCGTAGCTGGCGGCGTAGCCGAGGCGGGCGGCCACCTCGCGGTGGCGGGGGTCGAGGCCGTCCTCGGCGAACAGGTCGGCGTGGACGACCTCGGTGGCGCCGGCGTTCGCGGTGGCGCCGGTGCTTGCCGCGGCGGCGACGCTTGCCGTGGCCCCGGCGCTTGCCGCCGCGCCGACGCCTGCCGTGGCCCCGGTGCCCGGCGCACTGTCGAGGAGGGTGCCGTAGGGCAGGGCGCCGCGCGGCACGGTCTCCATGTGGCCGAGGTCGGCGCAGCCGAGGCCGAGGCCGATGGTGGTGCGGGGGCCGAGTCCGTCGCCGGGCTCCAGGACGACGAGGCCGCGGCGGGCGCCGACGAGGGCGGATCCGGCGCGCAGCAGTTCCTCGAGGGCGGGTTCGAGCGCGGTCGTGCGGGACAGCCGCTCGGTGAGTTCGTGGAGGGTCGTGAGGTCCGAGACCCAGCCGGCCAGCCGGTCCTGCAGCAGGGTGCCGGGGGCGGGCGTCGGCGCGGGGGCGGCCGGGGCGGGCACGGAGGGGGTGTCCGGGGAGGGGGTGTCCGGGGAGGGGGCGGCGCCGTGCGCGGGGGACGCGGGCGCGACAGTGTGGGCGGGCGTGGGAACCATCGGGTCGATTCCAGCCACTTTCGAAGGGTGCGGGGCACTCATGGTGTCCGACTTCCAGGCCGGTGCGTATTGCTCAAAAGCATCGCAAACCCCCATGTCATTCTGCGCCGCCGGCGGTGTCTCCACATGTACACGCACCCGAGAGGGGATGTCCAGCATTGTCCTGCGAGGATTCCTGGTGTCCATGGGTCTGGAGTGGGTTTTCGTAGACCCCTTGCCTTACTGCCGAGTTGGCTGAAAACTGCCTCGGGTATCGGTTCATTGCGGTCGACTGGCCTTGCTCCACAGAGCGTCACAGCGGTCGTGATGGGTACGTACTCGGTGAAAGCCAGGGGTGGTTGGGGGCTACCCGGAACCTGGCGACGGACCCGGGCGTCATAGCCACCGACGGCCGAGCCCCATCCTCCCGTGGCGGAGGCGGAGAGAAACACGCGCGACGGAAAACGCCAGACTTCGCCACCCCCCCCACGCCGCGACCGTGCTTCTGATCGACGACTACGGAAGCGGGCGCGGCCGACTCTTGAACCCCAGGGGTTCCTCCTGCCGTGTGCAGGAGTGTGATGCGGCAACAGGTACGCCCAGTGAAGTGATCGACACATGGTGTGATGTGGCCCACGGTGTTGCCAGCGGTGCAACGGAAAGGAACGAGCGCTCATGCGCGAGATCCTCGGAAGGCGACGCAGGCTCCTGTCCAGGCGGAACGACGGGAGGCCTGAGCTGATCAGCGCGGCCCTGACCTTCGCGACGGAATGGCAGTGGCCCGTACTCCCGGGCGTGGCCCCGGACCCGCAGGGACGGGCCCGTTGCGGCTGCCCCGACCCGGAGTGCACGGTGCCCGGTGCGCACCCCTTCGACCCCGGGCTGTTCGCGGCCACCACCGACGCGCGCATGGTGCGCTGGTGGTGGACCAACCGCCCGAGCGCGCCGATCGTTCTCGCGACCGGCGACAAGGCCCCCTGCGCGGTCAGCCTGCCGGCGCCCGCCGCGGCCCGTGCCCTCGACCTGCTCGACCGGCGCGGCATGCGCCTCGGCCCGGTGGTCGCCGCGCCGACCCGCTGGTCCCTGCTGGTCAAGCCGTACTCCATGGAGCAGCTCGGTGAACTGCTCTACGCCAAGGACTTCGTACCCGGTTCGCTGCGCTTCCACGGCCAGGGCGGCTACCTCGCCCTGCCGCCGTCCGAGACCGGGCACGGCACGGTCCGCTGGGAGCGCGCCCCGCTGCCCGGCTCGGCCTCGCCCTGGGTGCCCGACGTGGAGGCCGTCGTGGACGCCGCCGTCGACGCCCTCACTCGTACGGGTGTGAGCGCGCCCGAGTTGTAGGGGTGTCGCGGGCGGGCGGGCCCGGATGCCCGTCCGCGGTCGTTATCTTCCGGCCATGCTGCGAATTTCTGGGGGGCCAGGAAGAGCTTCTGGGGGGCCGGAAAGCGGAAGAAACCGAAGGAACCGAGCGAATCGAACGACCCGAGGGGACGGAAGGCGGCGCCGCGGCGCGCCGGACTCCCGAAGGGTCCGTCTGATCACCCTCGTCGGCATCGTGGCGGCCGTGATCGCGCTGCCGCTGGCCGTGTCGTCCGCCGGGCAGGTGGGCGAGGCGACGGGGACCGCGGGGAAGGACGTTCCGGCCGCCGTCCGTGCGCCCGGCCGGGACGGCGCCGAGCTTCTCCCCGCTGCCCCGGCCGCTCCCGCCGCCCAGGCGCCCCGACTGCTGGGTCTGGGGCTGGCCACCGCCGCCCGCTGCGGTCCCGAACTCTCCTCCCCCGACGGCATCGAGGCGCAGACCTGTGTGATGACCCAGGGCGAGGACACCTGGGGGCGCACCTACTACCGCAACACCACCGGCGAGGCCGTGGATCCGGTGCTGAGTCTGATGGGGCCGGGCGGCCGTACCGTGCAGACGCACTGCACCACCGGTACCGACGACGAGCCCGCCACCTGTGAGACGCCCCGTGAGCGCACCCGGGGCGGAGCGGACGCCTACACGGCCGTCACGGAGTTCGCGGGGCGCGGGGCGGACGGGCCGCTGCTTCTGCGCTCGGGCAGCAACTCCGAGGTGAGTCCGGGGAGTTGATGGTCCGTGGCGCGCTGTACATCGCGCGCGGGCATGAAAAGGCCCGGTTGCTGGCGACGGGGGATGCACCAGCAACCGGGCTATTGGAACGGTAACAAGAGATCGGCGGTTCGCAAATTCGATCTCGGCTATTCGGACACCGATTTCCCTGTTCTCGCCGGGAGTTGTGACAGGAGTCACCCGCCCCGGTGTCCCTTGGCGGGGTCTCAGCTGAGCGTGACCTGCCGGTTGGTCAGTCCGCCGCGCGCCCGGCGCTCGTCCGCGGTGAGCGGCTCGGTGGCGGCGAGGGCCGCGGTCAGACGCTCGGCGAACTCGGCGGCCGGCTTCTCCACGTCCTCGGCCGAGACCCCGCTCGGCAGGTCCCAGACCGGCACGATGAGGCCGTGAGCACGGAAGGACCCCACCAGCCGGGTGCCCTCGCCGAGGCTGGAGCGACCCGCCGCGTGCAGCCGGGCGAGAGCGTCCAGAAGCTGCTCCTCCGGGTACGGCATGACCCAGCGCAGGTGGTTCTTCTCCGGGGTCGCGCACCAGTACGCGGCGTCCACGCCGGACAGCTTCACCGTCGGGATCGCGGCGGCGTTGGCCCGCTCCAGGGAGGCGGTCACCTCCGGGGTGGCGTTCTCCGCGTCCGGCACCCAGAACTCGAAGCCGCTGTGCACGACCGGCTCGAAGGCGCCCTCGGGGTCGAGCAGGTCCTGCAGCCTGGGGGCCTCGGCGGGGGCGCGGCGGCCCTGCACGGGGGTGCCGGGCTGCGCCTGCAGCGCGCGCTGGAGGGTGTCGGCGAGGTCGCGGCTGATGTCGCCGGACGCCGTGTCGTTCTGCAGGCCGAGGAGCACCGAGCCGTCGTCGCGGCGCAGCGCGGGCCAGGCCATCGGGAGCACCGTGGCGAGCGTGACCGAGGGGACGCCCTCGGGCAGGCCGTCCTTCAGGGTCAGTTCGACCGTGGCGGCCGGGACCAGTTCGCGCAGCGCCACCCAGTCGTCCTCGCCCGCCAGGCCCTCGAAGGGGCGCTGCACCAGCTCGGTCGCCGCGTGCGAGGCCTCACGGCCGTGGCACGCCTTGTAGCGCCGGCCGCTGCCGCAGGGGCAGGGCTCGCGGGCGCCGACGACCGGGATCTCCCCGTCCGTGATCTGCGGGCGCTTGGCCTTCGTCTGGGGTCGCTTCTTGGCCATCGTGGGTGTCTCCCGGTTACGGCTCGTCTCGTACGGCGGGAGCCTAGCCGCTCGTGCCGGGACCGACGGGAACCTGTGGACAACCCGCACGGGGACCGGGCCGACGGTGTGAACGGGGGGACGAAGCACTTGGCCGACGCGGTCGCTGTCGTGGGCCTCGGCGTGGTCGCTGCCGCGGGGTCGGCGTGGTTGCTGCGGCGGGTGTCGGCGTGGTCGCTGCCGCCGGTGTGGGGCGGCGTGGGGGTGGAGGGTGCGGATCGGCGCGGGGTGTGACGGCGGGCGTCGCCGCAGTCGTCGTCCGCGGTTGCCGCGGCGGGTGTCGGCGCGGTGGCTGCCGTGGGCCTCGGCGCAGTCGCTGCCGCGGGTGTCAGCGCGGGTGTGGGGCGGCGTGGGTGTGGCGGGTGCGGGTCGGCGCGCGTGTGGTGGCGGGCATCGCCGCAGTCGCCATCGCAGCCGTCGCCGTAGCAGTCGCAGCCGTCTTCGCCGCAGTTGTCGCTGCGGGCGTTGTGTCGGTGTCGCGGCCGGCGGCGCGGCCGGCTCGCGGCGCGGGGGGTCAGTCCATGTTGTCGAAGGCGTCCGCGAAGTCCAGTGCGGCGAGTCTGTGGGGCGGGGCGGATGTGACGCGCGTAGCGAAGGCGTCGCACGGGGTCCCCGCATCCGGATCGTGCACGTCCTCGTGGACCACCACCCAGACCGTCACCTGGCCCTGGACGCCGTCCCGGACACCCCAGTCGTCGGCGAGCGCCTCGATGATGTTCAGCCCGCGGCCGCCGTGCGCGGTCACCGACGGGGTCGCCGGAGCGGGGCGGGTCGGGCCGCCGCCGTCCGTCACCTCCACGATGAGCCGGCCGCGCGCGTCCACCCGCCATGCGGCGCGGACCGCGCCGTCCCCGGCGAGCGCGCCGCCCAGGGGACGGCCGTGTTTGCACGCGTTGCTCAGCAGTTCGGAAAGAATCAGTACGGCGTCGTCGATGACCGATTCCGACACACCACCGCTGCGCAGCTGCGCCTGCATCCGGTGTCTCGCGTTCCCCACGCCCGCAGGGCCATGGGGTACGGCCATGCTCGACGACGTGGGCACCTCCTGTGCCACCACCAACGCCACCCCCGAGACCTCCTTCGCCCCACGCCACGGTGTGGATGCCCCCTGTGCCTGCACCGGAAACCGGCCAATCCTCTTCCGGTGGCGCATCCGCAAAGGCCGATCACGGACCGAACGCGCCGGAGCACTCCCTGTGAGCAAGCAGTGGGCGAGCGACGGGCGAGCAGTAGGCGAGCGACGGGCGAGCGATGGGTGAGCGGCGGACGACCGGTGGGCGAGTGGTGGGCGAGCGGTGGGTGGCCGGTCGCGAGTGGCCGGATTTCGACGCTGTGCCCCGGCTGCTGCCGCGTGGGGCCTCGGCTCAGCGGCCGAGCTGGTCCAGCACGGCGCGCGGGCGGTTGGTGATGATGGCGTCGATGCCCAGCTCGACGCAGAGATCCACGTCCTCGGGCTCGTTCACGGTCCACACGTGCACCTGGTGGCCGGCTCGTTTCAGCCGCTCCACGTACCCCGGGTGACTGCGCACGATCCGGATCGAGGGCCCGGCGATGTGCACGCCCGCGGGCAGCCGTCCCTCGCGCAGCCGGGGCGAGAGGAACTGGACCAGGTAGACCGTCGGCAGGGTCGGTGACGCGGAGCGCACCCGGTGCAGCGAGCGCGCCGAGAAGCTCATGATCCGTACCGGCGACTCGGCGGCCGAGGCCGGTGCGTCCAGGCCGAACCGCCCCAGCAGGGCCAGCAGCCGCTCCTCGACCTGTCCCGCCCAGCGTGTGGGGTGCTTGGTCTCGATGGCCAGTTCCACCCGCCGGCCGACGTCGGCGACCAGCTCCAGCAGCCGCTCCAGAGTGAGGACGGAGGTCTCCTTGGGGTCCTCGGGGCGGTGCACCCAGTCCGGCTCCTCGTCCCGGCCGCGCCAGACGTCACGCGTCTTGCGCGAGCCGAAGTCCAGGGCGGCCAGCTCGGACAGCTCCAGGGCGGAGACGGCGCCGCGGCCGTTGGAGGTGCGGTTCACCCGCCGGTCGTGGACGCAGACCAGATGGCCGTCGGCGGTGAGACGTACATCGCACTCGAGGGCGTCCGCGCCGTCCTCGATCGCCTTCCGGTACGCGGCCAGCGTGTGTTCGGGGGCGTCTTCGGAGGCGCCCCGGTGGGCGACGACCTGGATGCGGTGCTGTGGAGCGTGGGTCACCGCGTCATGGTGTCACCGTCCCGGGGTACGAGGGGCGGCGTGAGCGGGTCTGTGCGGCGAACGTGCGCATACGGCCTGCTCGTTTATGTAACTTTTGCCGGAACAGTCCTATATAAAGGATGGCCTCGGACCCACAGCCACCGCTTATGGTGCTCTGACGGCCCGTGGGAAAAGCTGACTGCATACAACAGGAACACGGAACCATGCGCAGCCGTACCGCACCGGGCTCCCGCCTCTCGGACGACGCATGAGCCACGCCGCGACCGGCGTGACCGAGCATGAGCGAGTGTGACCGAATGCGACCGACGACAACAGCCGTGGATCGAGGAGAAGAGCTGTGAGCACCGAGAACGAGGGCAACGCGGTACCCCCGGCCCCGTCCGCACCTCCCGTGCCGGTGGAATCTCCCGCTGCTTCCCCGCAGGGCCCCGCGCCCGAGGGCGAAGCGCCGACAGCCCAGCTGCCCCCGGCACCCCCGGCCGCCCCAGAAGGCACGCCCCCCGCGGCAGGGGCCCACCAGAGCCCGGCCGACGGCACCGCGCCCACCACGCCCATCGCCCTCCACCCCGCAGGACCGGCGGCCCCGAACGCGCCGCACCAGCCTTACGGCAGCCCTGCCCAGGACGCACACCAGCCCTACGGCAGCCCGGCTCAGGACGCACACCAGTCCTACGGCAACCCCGCCCCCGGCGCCGCCTGGCCGCCCCCGCCCTCCAGCGGACACCCCGCGCCCGGCTACGGCGGCGCCGACGCCGGCGCGGGCACCGGCTGGGGAGCGTCGTACCAGCAGCCCGCCCCCAAGCAACGCAACGGGCGCGGCGGCCTCATCGCCGCCGTCCTGGTGGCCGCGCTGGTCGCGGGCGGCATCGGTGGCGGCCTCGGCTACACCCTGGCCAAGGACAACGACAGCGGCTCCTCCACCACCGTCTCCTCCGACAGCGGCGCCTCCCAGGTCAAGCGCGCCCCCGGCACGATCGCGGGCGTGGCCGCCAGGGCGCTGCCCAGCACCGTCACCATCGAGGCGGAGAGCACGAGCGGCGAGGGCGGCACCGGCACCGGGTTCGTGTTCGACACCCAGGGCCACATCGTCACCAACAACCACGTCGTGGCCGACGCCGTCGACGGCGGCAAGCTCACGGCCACGTTCCCGAACGGCAAGAAGTACGACGCCGAGATCGTCGGCCACGCGCAGGGCTACGACGTCGCCGTCATCAAGCTCAAGAACGCGCCGTCCGACCTCAAGCCGCTCGCCCTCGGCAACTCCGACAAGGTGGCCGTCGGCGACGAGACGATCGCCATCGGCGCCCCCTTCGGCCTGTCCAACACGGTCACCACGGGCATCATCAGCGCCAAGAACCGTCCGGTGGCCTCCAGCGACGGCAGCGCCAGCAGCAAGGCGTCGTACATGAGCGCCCTGCAGACCGACGCGTCGATCAACCCGGGCAACTCCGGCGGCCCGCTGCTGGACGCCTCCGGCGCGGTCATCGGCATCAACTCGGCGATCCAGTCCTCCAGCAACGGCGGCCTCGGCAGCTCCGGCCAGTCCGGCTCCATCGGCCTGGGCTTCGCCATCCCGATCAACCAGGCCAAGTACGTCGCCCAGGAGCTGATCAGGACCGGCAAGCCGGTGTACGCGAAGATCGGCGCCTCCGTCTCCCTTGAGGACTCCACGGACGGCGCGAAGATCACCGACCAGGGCGCGGGCGGCGCCTCCCCGGTCGAGTCCGGCGGCCCCGCCGACCAGGCCGGCCTCAAGCCCGGGGACGTCATCACCAAGCTCGACGGCTCCGTGATCGACAGCGGCCCGACCCTGATCGGCGAGATCTGGACCCACAAGCCCGGCGACAAGGTCACGGTCACCTACAAGCGCGGCGGCGAGGACCACACGGTCTCCCTGACCCTCGGCTCGCGCGTCGGCGACAGCTGACGCGTCCGCCTCGCACGCGCGCGTGAGCGGTGCCTCCCTCGGGGGGAGGCACCGCTCACCCGTACCGACTCCCGCCCGGCCCCCACGCCCCGCCCCGATCCCCGGTACGCTGTACCCCGCTCCGCCCCAGGTGGGCGACGCGGGGAGGCGTGCCCGAGCGGCCGAAGGGAACGGTCTTGAAAACCGTCGTGGCAGCGATGTCACCGTGGGTTCAAATCCCACCGCCTCCGCACAGGTCATAGACGTGCTGGTCAGAAGGGGTGCCCCTCGATGAGGGGCACCCCTTCTGCGTGGGTTCTGCCTCACCTTGATCCGGCTCTGTCACGTCGTCCGGTTACCCGGCGGCCAAGTCGCCGTGAGAAGAGCCTGGTTGCTCCCTGGCCGCCCCGCCAGGGTGTCGTCGGGGGCCGCCCCGCCAGGGTGTCGTCGGGTTGTCTGATCGTAATCCCGCCAGGGCGGACCGGGACCTCGCTGATCGGCTAGCGTCTACCGCACAAGCGATCGACAAGATCCACCGCAGCCACCGGGGGGTGGCGCGGCAGCGCGACCGGCCACGGCGGGGCGCCGTGCGGCGGCAGATCATCGCATCAATGAGGGGGGAGACGTGGGGGCATTGACCCGGACGTCGACTGAACCACTGCACGGAGGCCGCCGCCGCAGAGGTGGCGCGGGCCTCGCGGCCGGTGCGGCCGTCACGATTCTGGCGGTCGCGGGAACGGCCGTCCCGCTCGCCGTGGGTGCGCCGCCCGCGTGGGCCGCCCAGTCGGCGACCGCGGCGGACTCGTCGTCGGCGACTGCGGCGGACTCGTCCCAGGAGGTCGTGATCCCGCCCGCCGACCGGGCCACACCCCGTGTGGACACCCCGCTGGCGGTGGGCGGCACCGGTTTCCTGCACCAGCAGGAGAGCCGGGACGGCTACACCTGGACCGACTTCGCGAGCGGCACCTCGACGGAGGTGCCCGGCCTGCAGAGCCTGCCGGCCAACGCGCTCGTACGCCCCGTCGGTGCCGGCGCGGACCTGCTCGCCGTCTCACCGAGCCCGGCCCGGGGCTCCGCCTGGTACACCCTGCTCGATCCGCACACCGGTGAGCGCCGGGAGGTGCAGCTCCCGGCGTACTACACGTTCCGGGGGACCGTCGCGGGCAAGGTGCTGGCCCTGGAGTCCGCGACCAGCACCACCAGCTCCGCCGGTGTGCTCCTCGACACCGGCACCGATCCCGCGCAGCCGCTGCCCGTCACCGGCCTGCCCGCGGGCGCTCAGCTGAGCAGCCTCTCCCTGCAGCAGGGCGCCACGGACGACCACGGCGCGGTGATCTCCTTCCGGCAGGACGGCGCGTACCGCTACGGCCTGCTGGACCCCGAGACCGCCGTGATCACCCCTCTCCCCGAGGCGATGAGCGGCGAGGGCCTGCGCATCCTGCTGAGCGCCGACCGCATCGCCTGGTGGGGGCACGGCTTCACCGGGCTGCGCTGGCTGCCCCGCGGTGACGTCTCCTCCGGGGCGCAGGAGTTCCCGCTCCCCGACGACGCGGCCCCCGTGGCCCTCCTCGGCGGCACCCTCCTGACCTCGGATCCGGACACCACCTCGGGCACCACGCTCGGCCGGCGGCTGACGGCCCGGCCGCTCGACGGCGGGGACCCGAGCACCGCACTCGACCACATCGCGCTCGTGTCGGACTCCCCGCCGCAGACGGCGGACGGGAGCGCCCTGCTCGTCGGCGGCTCCGGCACCGGTGACTGGGCGGTGCACCGCTTCGCCGCCGGCCCCGACGGGACGCCGGCGCACGAGGTGGTCCAGCCGCTGCCCCCGGTGATCGGCAAGGTCCTGGGACTGAACCTGTACCGGGGCACCCTCAACCGGGTGGACAGCACCGAGGGCAAGCTCTCCATCCACCAGCAGGACGTCGGTACCGGGCCGGTCCCCGTCGCGGGAGCCGCCAAGCCCCTGCCCGCCGGCATGCCCTCTTCCACCGTGCGCTGTGCGACGGGTGAGGACTGCGTACGGATCGTGGAGGGCAACGGGTACGGGCTGTCCTTCCTGTCCGAGACGGGCGGGCAGACGTACCTGCAGACCCGTGTGGACGCCTACACGTCGCACGTGGAGATGAAGGTGCCCGGCAGCGGCGGCGAGGTCAGGGACGCGTCCTCCTCGTACGTGGTGGTGGACGGCGGTTCCCCGAGGACCCAGTACCTGATCGACCCGGGCTACAACAAGGTGATCCGCAGTCGCCCGGTGCAGGCCGCGGCGCTCTGGTACTCCACCCTGTGGAGCGCGACCCCCGGCAGCCCCGGCACGCTGACCGCGGAGCGGCTGACCTCGGACGCCACCACTCCCGGCAAGCCCGTCCGCACCGTGCGGACCGGTGCCGCCTGCGTGCCCACCGAGCTCCAGGCGACAGCGCGTTGGCTCTACTGGTCGTGCGGTGCCGACAAGCAGGCCGGGGTGTACGACCTGACGAACAACCGTGGTTTCACCGTTCCGTCGGGCCCTGCCATGCTCGGCGACGGCTACGTGGTCCGGCACGACCGGAACGCGGGCGAGCTCAAGCTGACGGACTTCCACACCGGCAGCCCGCTTGCGGAGCGCTCCGTCGCCGCCCTCCCGGCCGGAACGCTCGCGGACGACCGCAGGATCACGTGGACCGTGGACAAGTACAGCGGCCACATCGCCTACGTGGACGCCGATCGCCGCGTGCATGTGAGAGCGGACGGGGTAGCGGACTCCGCTCCGGTGATCGGAGAGGCGTACACCACCGGGAGCGTCGCGCCGAGGACCACTTCGTCGTACTACTCGACCTGGACGGCCTCGTTGCTGCTGAGCCGGCCCGTGGACTCCTGGGAACTGAGCATCGTCCAGAAGACGACCGGGCGCCGGGTGGCCGTGGTGCGCGGTGGGGCCGAACGCGGTCTCGACGGCATCTCGGCCTCGTGGAACGGCCGGGAGTCGAACGGCGCTCCCGCCCCGAGCGGTCTCTACACCTGGCAGCTGACCGCGAAGTCCGGCGGCGGGACCGCGCCGGTGCGGGTGGGAAGCGGCGGCCTGGACGTGATGTGCGGCGCCCTGCCGACCCATGTCTACGACTGCGACGGGTTTCCGGACCTGGTGGCGGTCCGCAAGGACGGCCGGACCGACTCATGGGAGGGGCATCCCAAGGGGTACTTCCGCAACGGCATCGACACCGCGGACTGGCCGACCTCCTCCACCCTGGTGCCGGCAGGCGACCTCAACGGTGACGGGTTCGCGGACATGCTGGTCCGCGACTCCACCGGCGAACTGCGTGCGTACTGGGGCTTCGGGCAGGTGTACTTCGCCCGGGGAACCAACAAGTCCACCGTCATCGGCAAGGGCTGGAACACGTACAACCTGCTGACATCGGCCGGGGACCTCAACCGTGACGGCCGGTCCGACCTGCTGGCCCGTGACCGGTCCGGAGTCCTGTGGTTCTACGCCGGCACTGGCAAGGGCACGTTCAAGGCCCGGGTGCGCGTCGGCACCGGGCTGTCCGGTTATACGGCGCTGGTGGGCATGGGCGACCTCAACGGCGACGGAACCGGAGACCTTCTCGGCCGGGACAAGACCGGGAACCTCTATCGCTGGTACGGCAACGGAAAGGGCGGCTTCGGGGGGCGCGTGAAGATCGCCTCGGGCTTCAACACGTACAACGCCCTGGTCGGTATCGGCGACCTGACCCAGGACGGGCGCAACGACCTCCTCACCCGCGACACCGCCGGCAACCTGTACCGCTGGTCGGGCAACGGCAAGGGCGGCTTCGGCGGACGCGTGAAGATCAGCGGCGGCTGGGGCGTCTACAAGACGCTGTACTGACGCCCCGGAACAGCAGCCTCCAGGCCCGCACCTCCACCGGGAGCCGGAGTGAGAACGGCCCCTGACCGGGAAACTCGGTCGGGGGCCGTTTCGCCGTTTCGTGTCGTGCGTACTGCGGCCGTCGGTCCGTGATCGGTGGCTCTCGACTTTGCTCGGCGTCGCGTCGACGCCACGTCGGCGTCCGGATGGTGCCGCTTCGGATGAGGCAGCGGTGAGAGGGGAGTTCGCCATGATTCGCCACCCTGGAATCGCCGGTTCGGCAGTCGGGCCGCCTGTAGCGTCCGGAGGGTCCGATGGCGTCTCTCCCTGTGCGCCCGCCTGAACCAGGTGGGTCCCAACCGAGTTGGGAACGTTGAGGGACGGGAGGTCGGATCAGATGGCGCGATCGACTAGGAGCAAGAGGTGTCGCAGGCGGAGCGGGTTACCTGACTGGGTACAGCTGGCGACCTTGGTCCTCACCACGATCACTGCCATCGCGGGTTGCGTCGAACACTTCGTGTAACGCATGAACGATGGGCCGGACGGCTGGTCGGGCGTGAATGAGCCCGGCCGACACGTGTTCGGCCGGACCCATCCCCGAACCCGCGCGCGGGGCCCGGCCCCGGGGTGCCTCCCGGGGCCGGGCTCCCTTGCGCGCTGCGGGAGGGCCGAACGTCGCTGACTCTTTTCGGCCCGCAGGACGAGGGAACCCCAAGTTGTCGCCCGCATCAAGCATCCGTGTCGGGTGCCCTGATTTGTCCCCTGGCGAAGGCCGTGGCTGTCGGTGGCGTTGAGAGGTGGCGCGAGCCCATTTCGGGGCGGGGAAAAATGAACTGCCAGGTAGGCGCGTCGCAGGGGGTGGCGAATCCTGGCGTATCGCGAGGAGGGCGGGCGCGGGGGCGGGGGCTTGATCACCTCGGCTGGCAGGGTGAACCTTCCATCTGTGTGAGCGTGGCTCGAAGAGTCGTGCGGTTCGTACCGAGTGTGATGGCTCCCCAAGAACCGAACGAGAGCGGAGTACCCGTGCTCAAGAAGACATTCGTAGCCGCCGCAGCCGTGGCGATGGTCGTCGGGCCGGCCACGCTGGCGCAGGCAGACGACGTCGTGCGCGTCGTGGAGGGCCCGGCGGTGACGATCCCCGTCGCCTCCGGTGGCTACCCCGGCCGGGCCGCGGCCGTGGCCGACTGCCCGACCGGAGAGACCCGGACCGGTGGCGGCGCCATCGTGACCGCCGGCAACTCGCACGCCGAGCGGTACCTGCTGCACGCGAGCGCGCCGATCAGCGGGGAGCGGTGGTGGGCCTTCGCGACGAACACGGACACCGCCAACGCGGGGACCCTTCGGGCCTATGCCATCTGCGCGAAGGTGGTCAACAACCCGACCCTGACCACTCCCTGATCCGGGTCGGGTAGCACCGTCTCGCAGGCAGGAACCAGTAACGGATCCAGTAACGGATCCAGTACGGGAACCAGTACGGGAACCAGTACCGGGACCAGTAGGGGTGCCCCTCGGTGGGGGCACCCCTTTCGTGCGGGCGCGGCCTGGGAAAGCATGAGGCATGCGACCGGATGACTGGCACCTCACCGAAGACGTCGACGAATTCCTCGCCCTGGCCGGAGAGTTCCTGCGCTCCCGGCCCGCCGCGCACGTCATGCAGCTGACGTGGGCGGAGAGGGTGCGAAGGCGCGGGGCGGCGGCGTTCGGCGGTGGAGCCCCCGTTTTCGGTGTGCTGGAGAGGGCGGGTGAGGTGTGTGCCACCTTCTACTGGCTTCGGCCCGGTGGGCTGGGGCTTTCTCCGCTCACGGCCGAACAGGCCGACTCCCTCGCCGCCCGCCTGGCCGATCTCGGGCACCGTCCGCACTCCGTCGGCGCGGACCACGGCAGTGCCGCCGCGTTCGCCGACGCCTGGCGGCGGCACACCGGGGCGATGCCGCACCCGCGCGACGCACGGGTCCGTCTGTACCGCCTCGGCACGCTCACCCCGCCGCAGCCGCTTCCGGCGGGCCGGGGCCGTGTCCTGGGCGAACGGGATCTCGAGGAAGTCATGTTCTGGTGCGGCGAGTTCGCCAAGGCCGTCGGGGAGGACGTCTCCATCGACGCCGGCACGTGGGCGCGGACGCGCTACGCCGACAAGGTCTACACGCTCTGGGAGACCCCGGACAGTACTCCCGTCTCCGTCGCGGGCATGAACCCGCTGATCGGCGGCCAGATCCAGGTGGACATCGTCTACACCCCGGCCGGCCTGCGCGGTCGCGGATACGCGGGCGCCGTGACGGCGGAGGTGAGCCGGGCCGCGCTGGCCGCGGGCGCGCGTGACGTCGTCCTGTTCGCGGACGTGTCCAACCCCACCAGCAACGCCCTTTATCAGCGCCTCGGTTATCGCGCGCTCGGCGACTGGGCGGGGTACACGTTCTCGTACCCCGCACCGGAGGGCGGTTGAGTTCTCCGGGGGCGGCGTCCTGAGAACTCCGGGGGATTTTGGGGGATTCCGGGGAACCGGGGGGAACTCCGGAGGGCTCCGTCAGAGAACCGCCATGCCCAACGGCCTTGTTCCGGCCGGGAGTCGGGTCACCTTGCCCGACGGCAGGTCGACGAGGCTCAGGCCGTTCCAGAAGCCGTCGCGGGTGAAGCCGCCCGAGACGTAGGCGGTGCGGCCGTCGGCGGACAGGGTCACGTCCTCGTGCGGGCCGTCCAGCGGGATGACGCGCTCACGGCCGTCGGGGGCACGGACGGTCAGGGACGGGCCCTCGTCCTTCGACGGGTCGATCGGGCCGGTGCCGACCACGTACAGCGTGCCGTCGGCGCCCACCGTGGCTCCGTGCTGGTGGGTGTCGGCGGTCATGCGCTCGACGCGGACGCGTCCGGTGTCCGGATCGACCACGGCCAGCCGCTCGCCCTCGAAGGGCAGCAGGAGCGCTCCGTCGGACGGGCGTACGGCGGTGTAGTGCGGCTTGAGCCAGGAGCCGAGGCCGCCTTCGGTGCCGTAGGGGGCGACTTCGATGCGCCGCGTGGTCCAGTCGCCGGTGTCGACGACGGTGACGTCGAAGGAGTCGTGGTCGGTGGCGTACACCTGCCGGCCGTCGGCGGAGACGTCGACGTCGAAGGGACGGCGTCCGACCGGGACGCTGCGCACCACCTCGCGGCTGTGCGTGTCGATGACCTCCAACGTGCCGTTGCCGCCGGGTACGTTGACGCCCACGTACACGTGCCGGCCGTCGGGGGAGAGCGCGATGCCCATGCCGCCGCCCCGGTACTCGCCGGTGGTCACCGGGCCGACGTCCGTGGAGTAGGGGATCAGCGCGGTCCGCCGCCCTTTCGCGGTGTCGACCGCCGCGACGCCCTCGGCCGTCGCCACCCAGGCCGTTCCGTCGTCTCCGAGGGCGATCCCGTAGGGGGCCGTGCCGACCGTGACCGAGCCGAGCACGGCCTTCGCGCCCCGCTGCGACGGGTCGACGAAGGTCACGGTGTCGGCGCCGAAGTCGGTGACCACCAGGGTCTCCCCGGCCCCGGCTCCGGTTCCGGCCCCCGCGGTCGGCTCGGGCAGGTACGGCCGGGTCACGGCCGGGGAAGCGGGGGATGACGAGGTCGCGGCCGGGGCGTCGGAGTCCGACGCGCACCCGGCCAGCAGTACGGCGGCGGCCAGCGCGCCGAGGGCGTACGCGCCGAAGGCCCTCGTTCCGAAGGCGTTCGTTCCGAGGGCGTACGTGCTGCCGCGCCGCGCGCCGCTCACTCCTCTGCCTTTCGCAGCGCTGCCGCGATCCCCTGGAATCCGCGGCGCTCGGCGTGCTCCCGCGCCGTGACACCGTCGGCGTCCGGCAGCAGTGGGTCGGCGCCCGCGGCGAGCAGCACCTCGACCACCTCCTGGTGAGTGCGGCCGCCGTCGCCGAGGATCACGGCCTCCAGCAGGGCCGTCCAGCCCAGCCGGTTGACATGGTCGACGTCGATGCCGGTCTCGGCGAGCACGGCCCGTACGTAGGCCACGTGGCCGCGCTCGCTCGCGGGGATCACGGACACGCCGCCGAACCGGTTGGTCAGCGTGACGTCCGGGCCGCCGGGCAGCAGCGCGCGCATCATCGCCACGCTGCCGGTGACGCCGGTGACCAGCCACGGGCTGTCCTCGCGGTCGTCCTGCGCGTTCACGTCCGCACCGGCGGCGACCAGTAGCGCCGCCGCCTCGACCCGGTCGGCGAGGGCGGCGCGCAGCAGCGGCGTACGGCCGTTCGCGTCGCGTGTCCCGGGATCCGCGCCGTCGGCCAGGGCGGCGCGCACGGCGGCCACGTCACCGCGGTCGGCGGCGTCCAGCAGGGCGAGACCGGCCGCGGACGGTGCTTTCTTGGTCATGAGGTAACTCCTCCAGACGGTGAGAACAGGCGTCAGGACCGTACGGCGGTGCGGCAGCCCGCGCCGAATCGGCCGGCGGCGTGCGACCGGGGGGAGTCCGCACGCCGCCGGTGCCAAAGCGGCCTGCCCGAGGGGGTGGGCGCTCATCCGAGGGGCTCGCGGGTCAGCGGCCGTTGCCGAGGGCCGCGACACCGGCCTGGGCGAACTTCTCGTCCAGGTCGCCGGACGGGGCGCCCGCGACACCGACACCGGCGATCGGAGCGTTGTTGTAGTCCACCGGGGCGCCGCCGGCCAGGAACAGGGTGCCGGGGATGTCCTTCAGGGTCGGCGCGGACTCCAGGCGCTTGGTCAGCTCGGAGGTGGGCGCGTTCCAGGAGACGGCGGTGTACGCCTTCTTGGCCGCGGACTCGTAGGACTGCGGGCCGGCGCCGTCGCCGCGCAGGGTGACGATGGTGTTGCCGTTGCGGTCGACCACCGCGACACTCACCCGCTGGCCCTCCTTCTGGGCGGCCTGCAGCGCGGCCTGGGCGGCCTGGGTCGCGGCCTGGACCGTCAGGTGGGTGCTGGTGGTGGTGGCCCTCGCGGGCACGGAGGCCGCGGCGGGGGTGGCGGCCGGGGTGGCCGCGGAGGCGGACACCGTGCCGAAGACGCCGGCACCGACGACCGCGACGGCGGCGGCGGAGGTGACGATCCGGGCGCGGGTGGAGAACTTCCTGGCCTTGTGCTGCATGGTGAGCAACTCCCTCTCGTGTCGTGTCGGCGTGTTCCTCTCGCGCCGTGCTTCCAGCTTCCCGCCCGGAACCCACCCCGCCCGTCGGCGTTCCGGGTGCTCCCGGCGAGCGGGTCGGGTGACGGCGGTGTCATCCGATCGGATGACCCCGGACGCGGGCGGGCTGTGCGAGGGAGAGGGGGCTCCGGGGAAGTTCCGGGGGGAGGGAGGGGCTCTGGGGGAGCTTCGGGGAGAGGGCGAAGCTCCCGGGGAGCTGTGACCGGCTACGACCCAGGTGTGCTCAGTGGGTTTTTCGAAGTGGCGATGGCAGCATCTGCGGATGCTTCGACGATGGAACGCGGCGCTGCTGGTGGTGGCCACCTCGTACGGGTTGTCGTCGATGGGTGATCAGCTGGCGGTCGTGTCCCTGACTCTTCGGCTCCACGACCAGGGGCAGCCCGCATCGTTGATCTCGGCTCTCGTGATCGCGAGCGTTGTACCTGCCGTGGTGGTGGGACCGCTTGCCGCCCCTTTGGTGGACCGAATGGAGAGCCGCCGATTGGTCGTCGTCGTGACCGCCGTGCAGACACTTGTCGCCGCAGGGCTGGTGGTGGTCGAGGACGTGGCGGTGACGATCGGCCTGCTGGTGCTGCTGGGAGCCGGCCTTTCCGTGGTCTCACCCGCCCTGCAACTGCTCGTACCGCAGCCGGTCGGATCCGGACAGGCAGCGCACGGATATGCCCGGCTGGAGGCGTTCCGTACGGCGGGCAATGTCGTCGGCCCGGCGTTGGCCGGTGTGCTCGTCGCAGCAGCCGGCGACCGCGTCGCCCTGCTCATGAACGCCGGGACCTTCGCTGTGATGACCGCGGCCTTCCTGCTTCTTTCCGTACGCCGCGAACCGGTGCCGTCCGCCTCCAGCGCCATGGGCTGGCCGGCCCAGGTCCGCCAAGGCGTCGGCGTACTCGCCGGTGACCGGCTGCTGCGGACGGCGATCGGGGCTCTGGCCTGTGCGATCGTCTTCACCGCCATGCTGAGTGTGGCCCGGGTCTTCTTCATCCGCGACGACCTGCACGCTTCGGACGCAGGCTACGGATGGCTGGTGACAGCTCACACCGTGGGCATGCTGCTCGCCTCGCTCCTGCTGGCCCCGCGGATCCCTCTGTCCTGGCAGCCCCGGGTTCTCGTCGGCGCCGGGGCACTCATGGGAAGTGCCTTGTTCACCAGTGCCGGCGTGCCGGTGTTCGCCGTCGCACTAGCCGCTTTCATCCTGACCGGCGTCGCCAACTCGCTGCAGGGACTGGCCATCCGCAACCTCATTCACGATCGCGTCCCGCCCGAGGTGCGAGGCCGCGCCTTCGCGTCCTCCGGTGCCGTTCTCAACGGCGCCAACCTCGCGGGAACCGCGTGGGGAGCCCCGATGGCCGGCCTCCTGGGCGGGGCCGGTGCCCTTCAACTGGCAGGAGTCGGCACTCTGGTGGCGACCTTGGCAGCGGCCCCTGCTCTTGCCTGAGGGTTGATTTCCATGCTCGCGCATCACGGTCAGAGGTCAAAAACACCTGCTCAGGCCCGGTGGCCCGTCATTCGGGCGGCCGAGGCGATCGTGGCGAGGGCCTCGTGTTCGGTCAGGCCGGTGGAGAGGGCCGCTTCGACGAGGGGGGTGGTGAGGGCGGGGCCGATGCCGTTCTCGTACGCGCGGCAGGCCGCCCAGAACAGGCGGGTGTTGCGCTGGCCCGCGTGGGCGGTCAGCACGAACTGGACCAGGCCCCGGCCGTGGTCGCCGGCGGACGGCGATGCCTGGTGGGTGGTGGTGCGGGGCGGGGGCAGGAGCAGCCGGAGGAGGGCCGGCGGGCAGGCGGCGGGGGCGCGGTGCGCGGTGCCCGGGGCGGTGGCGTAGACGCCGTGCTCGGTGCGGGAGCCGGGGCCGACGAGGTAGCCGCCCGCGCCCCGGATGTCGATGCCCGGCGCGAGCCGGCCGGCGGAGTTGGGGACGACGACGTCCGGCGGGCCGGTCAGCCACAGGTGACGGCCGCCGCTGGGGGTGAGGACGACGACCGTCTCGGGGATCGTGAACAGGTGCCGCAGGGCCAGCTCACGCAGGGCGGCCGAGGAGTCCGTGCCGGTCTTGGTGTCGAGGTCGACGCCGATGAGGTGGTGCGGGGGCAGGCCGCAGGCGATGCCGTAGCCGGTGGCCCAGGGCGCGGCGGCGAACAGTTCGCGGATGCGGACGGGGTCGGTGGAGGCGTCGTACACGCCGTGCCCGAAGCGGCCGCACTCGCCGTGGCAGGGAGGTCCGGGCGGGCCAGGCGGTCTGGGCGATCCGGGTGATCCGGGTGATCCGGGCGGGCCGGCCGGGCCGGAGGCGTCGCGGTGCGGGGAGCGCAGGGCCGGGAGTTTCGTCCGGGACAGGGGGATGACGGCCAGTCCGCGTTCGGCGGCTGACAGGGCGTGTGCGAGGGCCAGCGTCGTGGCCTGCCGGTCGGGGGTGGCCATGCCTCCATGTTCGTACGTACGTTCGAAAAAGGGAAGGGGGGCCGGTCGGGGCGCGCCCGTCGGGCGCAGGTGGCCGGAAATGGGCCGGAACGGTTCCTCGCTCGTGCCGCTTGGGGAGTGAAGGTCCATCCTGCCCGTTCTTGCGGCGTGAAATGACTAAAGGTGGCGATAGGGGTTTATCGACTTGTCATCACGCTTGCGTGCTAATCATGGCTTCCGATGTGGTTCGCCGGGGATTCGGTGGGCAACTCTGGACTCGCGACGTCGTCCACGAAGTCGAGGCGGTCGGCCAACTGCCTTGACACAAGCAGTAGTTCATGCGCATCCGGCCGCTTGGGCCTGAGTGCTTGGTTCTGGAGGAACAACATGGCAAGCATCCGTACCGCCCGCGTTCTCGCCGCCGTCTCCGCTCTCCCGCTCGCAGCCGCTCTGTTCACCGGCGTGGCGGCGGCGGACAACGGCGCCATCGCGGACGACGGATCGAACGCGGGCGTGGCCAGCATCATCGGGAGCGGGGTCGGTCACGACAACAACGGCAACTCGTCCACCACCCAGCAGAACGCGGTCGGCTCCGGTGCCTCGAACCAGAGCAACACCGCGCAGGTGAACGGCTCCGCGTGGACCGCCATCCAGCAGGGCAACGAGAACGTGGCCATCCACTTCACCCACCTGTGGTGACCCACGGCTGAGGTCCCTCGTGGGGAGGGCCCTCAGGGGTGTGCTTCGGGGTCGCAAGACGTCCGCGCGGCGGCACTTCGGTGCCGCCGCGCAGGCGTGTGCGGGGCTGTCTGGAGGTGTGGGGGCCGCGTGTGCGGGGCTGCCTGGGGGGTTGTGGGGGCGTGCGGCTGGTGCCGGGGCGTGCGGATCGGTGGATTCCTTGACAGGGAACCGTATCTGACGGACAGTCAGAAACGGTTCTGATCGGGGTGTGAGCCGGACGGTGAGGGGGCCGTGGTGGGCGGCGAGTCGGACGAGCTGGGAACGCGGCTCAAGGCGTACGAGGGGCGGCCCGCCGCTTCGACCGGCGTCGGCAAGGACCCGGTGAACGCGGCGATGATCCGGCACTGGTGCGAGGCGACGGGCGACACCCACCCGGCCTACGCGGGCCCCGACGCCGTCGCCCCGCCCACGATGCTCCAGGCGTGGACGATGGGCGGCCTGTCCGGTCACGAGAGCCGCACCGGCGCCTACGACGAACTCCTCGGCCTGCTCGACGCGTCGGGCTGTACGTCCGTGGTGGCGACGGACTGCGAGCAGGAGTACCTGCGTCCGCTGCGTCCGGGCGACGAGGTCACCTTCGACACGGTCGTCGAGTCGGTCTCCGGCCGCAAGACCACCAAGCTGGGCACGGGCTACTTCGTCACCACCCGCACCGAGGTCCGGGTGGCGGGCGAACCGGTGGGCACGCACCGCTTCCGCATCCTCAAGTACGCGCCTGCGCCCCGGACGCCGGCCCCGAAGGACACCGAGCCCCGAAGATCCCCGGGCACCCGCCCCCGTCCCGTGGTCAACCGGGACAACGCCGGCTTCTGGGAAGGCGTGGCCGGACACCGGCTGCTCATCCAGCGCTGCACGGGCTGCGCCACGCTGCGCCATCCCTGGCTGCCGGGCTGCAACGCCTGCGGCTGCCCGGACTGGGACACGGTCGAGGCGAGCGGCGAGGGCACGGTGTACTCGTACGTCGTCATGCACCACCCGCCCTTCCCCGCCTTCGATCCGCCGTACGCCGTCGGCCTGGTCGAACTCGCCGAGGGCGTGCGGATGGTGAGCGACGTGGTCGGGGTGCCGTACGACAAGGTGCGCATCGGGATGCCGGTGCGGCTCGCGTTCCGGTCCTACGACGACGTGACCCTTCCCGTGTTCGAGGGGGTGGAGCGGTGAAGGCCGGCGAGGAGCTTCCCCTGCTGGAGATCCCGGTGACGCGCACGCTGATCGTGGCGGGGGCGATCGCCTCCCGGGACTACCAGGACGTGCACCACGACCCGGAGCTGGCCCGGCGGAAGGGCGCACCGGACGTCTTCATGAACATCCTGACGACGAACGGCCTGGTGGGCAGGTACGTCACGGACCACTTCGGCCCCACGGCGACGCTCCGCGCGGTCGCCATCCGGCTCGGTGCGCCCAACTACCCCGGGGACACGATGGTGTTGACCGGACGGATCGAGGAGGTCGACGGCGACACGGCGACGGTCCGTGTCGTCGGGGCGAACGGGATCGGCACGCATGTGACCGGGACCGTGCGGGTCACCGTCCCGGAGGCGATCTCAGGGGAGGTCCTCTCACGGGAGGCTGGCTACCGGGAGTCTGTCGTACGGGAGTCCGTCGTACGGGAGTCCGGCTCGCGGGAGTCTCTCTCATGAGCGTGCGGCGGCGGGACTCGCTCGGCGGCCGGGCCGCGATCGCCGGCATCGGGGCCACCGAGTTCTCCAAGGACTCCGGGCGCAGCGAGCTGAAACTGGCGGTGGAGGCGGTACGGGCCGCGCTGGACGACGCCGGGCTCACCCCGGCCGACGTGGACGGCCTGGTCACGTTCACCATGGACACCAGCCCGGAGATCACGGTCGCCCAGGCCTGCGGGATGGGCGACCTGTCCTTCTTCTCGCGCGTCCACTACGGCGGCGGGGCGGCCTGCGCCACCGCCCAGCAGGCGGCGCTCGCCGTGGCGATGGGCGTCGCGGAGGTGGTCGTCTGCTACCGGGCGTTCAACGAGCGCTCGGGCCGCAGGTTCGGTGCGGGCGTGACGCGGCGCGAGCCCTCCGCGGAGGGGGTGGCGCTCGGCTGGGCCCTGCCGTTCGGGCTGCTCACGCCGGCCTCCTGGGTGGCGATGGCGGCCCAGCGCTATCTGCACACGTACGGGTTGACCCCGGAGGCGTTCGGGCACGTGGCCGTCGTCGACCGGAAGTACGCGGCGACCAACCCGGCGGCCTACTTCCACGGCCGCCCGATCACCCTCGCCGACCACGCCGCCTCCCGCTGGATCGCCGAGCCGCTGCGCCTGCTCGACTGCTGCCAGGAGACCGACGGCGGCCAGGCCCTCGTGGTGACCTCCCTGGAGCGGGCCCGCGACCTGCCGCACCCGGCGGCCGTGATCGCGGCGGCGGCGCAGGGGGCCGGCCGGGGCCAGGAGCAGATGACCAGCTTCTACCGCGACGACCTGACCGGCCTGCCGGAGATGGGCGTGGTGGCCCGCCAGCTGTGGCGGACCTCGGGGCTGGACCCGGCCGACATCGACGTGGGCATCTTGTACGACCACTTCACCCCGTTCGTGCTGATGCAGCTGGAGGAGTTCGGGTTCTGCGGGAAGGGGGAGGCGGCCGGCTTCGTCGCCGGTGAGCGGCTGCCGCTGAACACGCACGGGGGCCAGCTCGGGGAGGCGTATCTGCACGGCATGAACGGGATCGCGGAGGCGGTGCGCCAGCTGCGGGGCACGGCCGTGAACCAGATAACAGGGGCGCGGCGGACCCTGGTGACGGCCGGCACGGGGGTGCCCACGTCGGGCCTGGTCCTGACGGCGGACGGCTGGCCCCTCAGCGGTGACCCCTCAGGGACTCAGGGTCGACCCCTCAGGGGCTCAGGGACTCAGGGTGGAACCCTCAGGGGAGGTGGAGCCGTACTCCACCCTCAGGAGGTGGGGGCAGCACCACGCCTACAACCTGAGGGGGAGCCCGCTTCGGGACCTGCGACCGATCCGCCGGGGCATGTCCGCTTCTAGCGTGGAGCCATGACCACAGCCGTCTGCACCAGCGCCTCGGCCGCTGCCGCGCCAGCGGGACAGGCTCTCCCTCTCCCCCGCCTCCGCCCGGGTGCGGGACCCCTGCTCTACCCGTCCTTCTCCTCGTACGTCCAGGCCCGCCAGCCCGTCCTGCTGCGCACCGCGCGCTCGCTGACCGCGAACCCGAGCGACGCCGAGGACCTGCTGCAGACCGCGCTCGCCAAGACGTACGTCGCCTGGGAGCGCATCGAGGACCACCGGGCGCTCGACGGCTATGTGCGCCGGGCGCTGCTCAACACCCGGACCTCGCAGTGGCGCAAGCGCCGGGTCGACGAGTTCGTGTGCGACGAGCTGCCCGAACCGGAGCCCGCGCCCGATGCGCAGCAGGACCCCGCCGAGCGGCAGGCGCTGCACGACGCCATGTGGCGGGCGATAGCCAAACTCCCCGCCCGCCAGCGGGCGATGGTCGTCCTGCGCTACTACGAGGACCTCAGCGAGGCCCAGACCGCCGAGGTGCTCGGCGTCTCGGTGGGCACGGTGAAGTCGGCGGTGTCGCGTGCGCTCGGCAAACTCCGCGAGGACCCGGAACTGGACCTGGTCCGGTAGACGTCGGGGTGGTGGGCGTCCGGTCGGCGGCCACCCGGTCGGTGGACGTCCGGTCCATGGGCACCCGGTCGGTGGGCACTTGGTCGGTGGGCCCCAGCAGGTAGGCACCCGGTCGGAGGGCACCTGGCCGGTGGGCGCCCAGTCGGTGGCGTCCGGGCGATAGGCACCCGGTCGGTGGGCGTCCGGCCCGGTCCCCTGGCCACGTAGGCGCCCGGACCTGGCTCCTGACCCTTGGCTCCTGGTCGTTGGCCCGTGCCCTCCCTGCCCCCTGGCCCTTGACCCGTGGCCCCTGGCTCCGGCTCTTGGCCCGTGGCCCCGGCTCCGGCTCCTGGCTCCTGGCTCTTGGCCCGTGGCCCCGGCTCCGGCTCCTGGCTCCCAGTTCTTGGTCCCTGGCTCCCGGCCGTTGGCCCGTGGTCCTTGCCTCCCGGCCGTTGGCCCGTGGCCCTTGCCTCCCGGCCCGTGGCCCTTGCCTCCCGGCCCGTGGTCCTTGCCTCCCGGCCCTTGACCCGTGGCCCCCGGCCCTCGACCCGTGGCCGCGCAAGCTCCCGGACCCCGGCTCCCCGCTCCTAGCCCCTGGCCGCGTAGGCTGCCGGCTCCCAACCCCTGGCCGCGTAGTCGTCCGGTCCCGGCCCCCGGCCCCTACCTCCCTGGCCCCGGCCCCGTAGGGGTCCCTTCCCTAACCCAAACGGCGTTTGTCGCTTCCGCCTAGTGACATACCGGGCGGTATGTGCGCAGAATCTGCGCAGCCGTTAGCGATGCGTAGGCGACGCTGCCCCCGGGAGGACCACCGTGCTGAGCACCATGCAGGACGTACCGCTGCTGATCTCGAGGATCCTGACCCACGGGTCGACGGTCCACGGAACGTCACAGGTGACCACCTGGACCGGTGAGGCCGAGCCGCACCGGCGCAGCTACGCCGAGATCGGCGACCGCGCGGCCCAGCTGGCGCACGCCCTGCGGGACGAACTCGGCGTCCGCGACGACGACCGGGTCGCGACGCTCATGTGGAACAACGCCGAGCACGTCGAGGCGTACCTCGCCATCCCCTCCATGGGCGCGGTCCTGCACACCCTCAACCTGCGGCTGCCCGCCGAGCAGTTGGTGTGGATCGTCAACCACGCCGCCGACCGCGTGATCATCGTCAACGGCTCGATGATCCCGCTGCTCGCGCCGCTGCTGAACCAGCTTCCTACGGTGGAGCACCTCGTCGTCTGCGGCCCCGGCGACCGCTCCCCGCTCGCGGGCACCGGCGCGCGGGTGCACGAGTACGAGGACCTCCTCACCGGCCGCCCCACCGGCTACGACTGGCCCGAGCTGGACGAACGCCGGGCCGCCGCGATGTGCTACACCTCCGGCACCACCGGCGACCCCAAGGGCGTCGTGTACAGCCACCGTTCGATCTACCTGCACTCCATGCAGGTCAACATGACCGAGTCGATGGGCCTGACCGACCAGGACACCTCGCTGGTCGTGGTCCCCCAGTTCCACGTCAACGCCTGGGGCCTGCCGCACGCCACTTTCATGACCGGCGTCAACATGCTGATGCCCGACCGCTTCCTGCAGCCCGCCCCGCTCGCCGAGATCATCGAGGGCGAGAGGCCGACGCACGCGGCCGCCGTCCCCACCATCTGGCAGGGCCTGCTCGCCGAACTCACCGCCCGCCCCCGGGACGTCTCCACCCTCACCCAGGTCACCATCGGCGGCTCCGCCTGCCCGCCCTCCCTGATGGAGGCCTTCGACGCGCTCGGCATGCGCGTCTGCCACGCCTGGGGCATGACCGAGACCTCTCCGCTCGGCACGGTCTCCCGCCCGCCGGCCCACGCGGTCGGCACCGACGAGGAGTTCGCCTACCGCCTCACCCAGGGCCGCTTCCCGGCCGGTGTCGAGGCCCGCCTCACCGGCCCCGGCGGCGAGCGCCTGCCCTGGGACGGCGTCTCGGCCGGCGAGCTGGAGGTACGCGGCCCCTGGATCGCGGGCGCCTACTACAACGGCCCCGACGCCGAACCCCTGCGCCCCGCGGACAAGTTCAGCGAGGACGGCTGGCTGAAGACCGGCGACGTCGGCACCATCTCCCCCGACGGCTTCCTCACCCTCACCGACCGTGCCAAGGACGTCATCAAGTCCGGCGGCGAGTGGATCTCCTCGGTCGAGCTGGAGAACGCGCTGATGTCCCACCCGGACGTTGCCGAGGCCGCCGTGGTCGCCGTCCCCGACGACAAGTGGGGCGAGCGCCCGCTGGCCACGGTCGTCCTCAGGGAGGGCGTCAGCATCGACTTCGAGACCCTGCGCGCCTTCCTCGCCGAGGAGGGCCGCATCGCCTGCTGGCAGCTGCCGGAACGCTGGACGGTCATCACGTCCGTGCCGAAGACCAGCGTGGGCAAGTTCGACAAGAAGGTGCTGCGCAGGCAGTACGCGCAGGGCGAGCTGGAAGTGACGACGCTCTGACACCTGCGGGGCTTGCGGGGGGTGTCGCGCCCCCCCCACAAGCCCCGTCGGCCAAGCCTTGTCGGCCAAGCCTTGTCGGCCAAGCCTCGTCGGCCAAGCCCCGTCCGGCTAGTTCGTGCCGATCCGCGCCAGCAGGTCCACGATCCGCGACTGCACCTCGGAACTGGTGGACCGCTCCGCGAGGAACAGCACCGTCTCGCCCGAGGCCAGCCGCGGCAGTTCGGCCTGGTCGACGGCCGCGGTGTAGACGACCAGCGGGGTCCGGTTCAGCTGCCCGTTCACGCGCAGCCAGTCGATGATCCCGGTCGCCCCGGCCTGCCGCGGACGCATCTGCATCAGATCCATCACCACGAGGTTGGGCCGGAACTGCCCCGCGAGCATCACCGCGTCGCCGTCGCTCGCCGCCCGCGCCACCTGCATCCCGCGCCGCTCCAGCGTCGCGGTCAGCGCGAGCGCGATCTCCGCGTGCTCCTCGATCAGCAGCACCCGCGGCGGATGCTGCTCGCTGTCGCGCGGCGCCAGCGCCTTCAGCAGAACGGCGGGATCGGCGCCGTACGCCGCCTCGCGCGTCGCCTGTCCGAGCCCGGCCGTGACCAGCACCGGCACCTCGGCCGCGACGGCGGCCTGGCGCAGCGACTGCAGCGCCGTACGCGTGATGGGCCCGGTCAGCGGGTCCACGAACAGCGCGGCCGGGAACGCCGCGATCTGCGCGTCGACCTCCTCGCGGGAGTGCACGATGACCGGCCGGTAGCCGCGGTCGCTCAGCGCCTGCTGGGTCGTCACGTCCGGCGCGGGCCACACCAGCAGCCGGCGCGGGTTGTCCAGCGGCTCCGGGGGCAGCTCGTCGTCCATCGGCTGCGGGCGCGGGGCGTCCGAGATCTCGACGGCCCCGCCGGGCCCGTCCAGCGGTTCGGGTCCCTCGGCGGCGTTCGCGTCCGGCGCCCCTATGGCGTACGACCGTCCGGCGCCCTCGGTGCCCGGGGCGAGCCGGGACTGCCCGGCCAGGGACGACTGCGCGGGCTGGGGTTCGGTGCTCGGGTGCGGACGGGCCGTCTGCTCCGGCTGCCCCTCGGGGCGCGCGGCCGGGTCGGGCGGGGTGCCCAGCTTGCGCCGGCGGCCGGAACCACCTGGCGCGTGCGGCGGCGGGGTCGCGGTCGTGGTCGACTGCTGCACCTGCGCGGCCTGCCGGGCGAACGGCACACCCTGCCCCAGCGTCCGCACGCTGATCGCCCGCCCCTGCGTGGAGTTCGGGTCCGCCGCGTTCCCGGAGGCCTCGGCGGGCAACGGCTGCGCGGCCCGCAGCGGCGTACCGGGGGCCGGGGTGGGGGCACCGGGGACCTGCGTCGCTTGAGCCGTCTGAGCCGTCTGAGCCGTCTGAGCGACGGGTGTACCCGCGCCGGAGGTGCCACCGGAGGTGTCGTCGACACCGGGCCACTGCTGGGGGACACCGGCGGCGGGGGTTGCGGCCGCGGTCGGGTTGCCGGCGGCCTCCGCCGGGAGCGGCTGCGCGCCGGGGCCCGCCGCCGCGCCCGCCGTCGCCGTACCGGCCGGCGGAGTGGTCTGACCTGCCGGAACGGCCACCGGCTGAGGCTGCTGGGCCTGGGCCGGCAGCGCGGGGGCACCGGCCTGGGCGGGGGCGGCCTGCGCCGGGATCGGCAGCCCCGGCGGCACCGGCATGGGGATGCCCTGACCGTCGGTGCCCTGCGCGGACGCGACGGCATCGGCAACCGGCGCCTGCCGAGCGGCACCGGCCTGCGCCACGGCACCGGGCTGCGCCACGGCACCGGGCTGCGCCGCTGCCTGCGCCGGAACTCCGTGGCCGGGGGTGGGCTGCCCGGGAGCCTGCGGGGCCCGAACGCCCTGAACCGGTGCACCGGGGCCCGGCACGCCCTGAACCGGAGCCGCCTGTGCCGGTACGCCGTTCTGCGCGGCCTCCGCCTGCTGGACAACGGCGCGCCGGCGTCGGCCGGTCGGCGCGCTGGTGGGATGCGGCTGGGGCGGGGTGTGGTCCTCGGCCTGGTCGTGCGGTACGGCGTCGTGCCGGCCGTCGTCGCCGGGAATCCCGCCGAAGGGCACCGGTGCCTGGCCCGGCACGGCACTCGTCGCCGCACTCGTAGGCGCACCCGTCGCCGTACCCGGTCCCTGCGCGTCGGCGTGGGCGTGGGCGTCGGCATCGGCGTCGGCGTCGGTGACCGCACCGGGCACCGGAACCGCGCCCGTCGCCGTCTGCGCGGACTCGGGCGAACGGTCGGCCTCGGCCGGCGGCAGGGCGAAGACCGTACGGCCGCCCGCCTCCTGCGCCTGCGACAGCGCCTCCGCCCGCTCCGCCGCGGCGGCCAGCGCACGCCGGCGCCGCCCCGTCGGCTGGGCGTCCTCGCCCTGAGTGCCCTGAGTGCCCTGAGTGCCCTGTGCACTCTGAGCGCCCTGCGCCGGAACGGCGTTCGCGTCCTGGCCCGTCCCCGCGCCACCCGTGGACACCGGCAGCGCGGGCGGCAGGGCCGCCTGCGGCTCGCCGGAATCGCGCCGGGCACGCCGGCCCGTGGGCACGGGCACGCCCTGCGGCGGCACGGCGGCGCCGAGTCCTGTACCGGAGGCCGCGGCACCCGCGGCATGCTCGGCCGCCGTCACCACGGCACCCTCGCTCACACCGTCCCCGGCGGTTCCCCCGCCAAAAGCGCCGTCGGCGGAAGCGACCCCGCCAAAAGCGCCGTCGGCGGAAGTGCCCTCGCCAAAAGCGCCGTCGGCGGAAGCGTCGTCGGCGGAGCGGGCGCGCCGCCTGCCGGTGCCGCCGGACGCGGACTGCGCGTTCTCGATCGCGGCCGGGGCGCTCTCCTCGGCCGGCGCACCGGCACGCCTGCGGCGCCGCCCCGTCGGCGAGGATCCGTCGGTCTCACCGTCCCCGGACCCGTCCGCCGACGCCGCCGAGGGGGCGTCGCCCTGGACGTCCCGCTCCAGGAAGGCGTCGGTGGACGCCCGCCGGGCCCGCCGCCGCCCGCCGGATCCCTGCTCGCCGGATCCCTGCTCGCCGGATCCCTGCTCGCCGGAACCCTGTCCGCCGGATCCCTGCTCGGCGCGCAGGGCCGGTACGGCGCTCCCGCCGCTGCTCTCCTCGGTGTCCGCGACCCGGGCGGCGACCGCCCCGGCCCCGCCCCCGAGCGGCACCTCCAGCACGTACGCGCTGCCGCTCATGCCCGGCACCTCGTGCGTCTGCAGCACACCGCCGTGGGCGCGCACGATCCCGCGCACGATCGGCTCGTGCACCGGGTCGCCCCCGGCGTACGGCCCGCGCACCTCGATGCGCGCGACCTCGCCGCGCTGGGCGGCCGCGACCACGACCGTGTTGTCCAGGTAACCGCCCGCCGAGACGGGCGCGTTGCCGGTGGCGTCCACGCCCGCCACGTCCGCGACGAGATGCGCGAGCGCGGTGGCGAGCCGCTGCGCGTCGACCTCGGCCTCGATGGGCGGCGCGTGTACGGCGAACTGCACGCGGCCCGGACCGATCAGCTCGACGGCCCCGTCGACACCGGCGGCGACGACGGCGTCGAGCATCACCTTCGTACGGGTGATGTCCTCCGCGCCGGTGTCCAGCCGCTGGTAGCCGAGGACGTTGTCGATGAGGGTGGTGATGCGCGAGTAGCCGGCCGAGAGGTGGTGCAGCACCTGGTTGGCCTCGGGCCACAGCTGGCCGGCGTCGTCCGTGGCGAGGGCGGCCAGTTCGCGGCGCAGCTCGTCGAGCGGTCCGCGCAGGGACCCGGCGAGGAGCGTGAGCAGCTGCTCGTGGCGCCCGGCGAGCGCCTCGTACCGGTCCTTCTCGCGCTCGGCGAGCGCCGCGTACCGCTCCTCGGCCGCCGCCACCTCCTCCTGGTGCTGCTCGCGCAGTTCCTCCAGTTCGGTGACGTGCTGCTGGCGCAGCGCGGTCAGGTCGGAGGCGTGCTCCTCGGAGAGCCGCTCCAGCTCGTCCGCGTGGGCCTTCTCCAGCGTGGACTTCTCGTCGGCGAGGCTGTCGTACGGCCGCCGGTCGGTGAAGGTCATGACGGCGCCGACGAGCTGGTCGCCGTCGCGCACCGGCGCGGTCGTCAGGTCGACCGGGACCCTCTTGTCGCCCTTGGACCACAGCACCTGCCCGCGCACCCGGTGCTTGCGCCCGGAGCGCAGGGTGTCGGCGAGCGGCGACTCGGGGTACGGGAACGGGCTTCCGTCGGCACGGGAGTGCAGCACCAGCGCGTGCAGCTCCTTGCCGCCCAGCTCACCGGCCCGGTAGCCCAGGATCTGCGCGGCGGCCGGGTTGACGAGGACGATCCGGCCGTCGGTGTCGGTGCCGACGACACCCTCCGAGGCGGCGCGCAGGATCATCTCGGTCTGCCGCTGCGAGCGGGCCAGCTCGGCCTCGGTGTCGACGGTCCCGGACAGGTCCCGTACGACGATCATCAGCAACTCGTCGCCGGTGTAGCCGTAACCGTCGTACGCCTGCTGCCCGTTCTCCAGGGTGGCGCTCGTGACCTCGACGGGGAACTCGGTCCCGTCGGTGCGCCGGGCGATCATCCGGGCCGGCTTGGTCCGCCCATGGGGGTCCATGTGATCGGGCCGCCGCATGGAGCCGGGGATCAGCCGGGAGTCGAACTGCGGCAGCAGATCGAGCAGCCCGCGCCCGACGAGTGCCGTGCCCGGCGCCTCGAACGCCTCCAGGGCGATGGTGTTGGCGTTGACGACGGTTCCGTTGGCGTTGACCAGGACCAACGCGTCCGGCAGCGCGTCGAGTATGGCTGCGAGGCGAGCAGCGCCTCGGGATGGCCTGCTGCTCACGAGACGCTTCCTCCCTGTTACCGCACCTTGCCGACCGCTCGGGCCATCTTGCCAACCGGCCCGCGACGTGTCACGCGAGGGAGTCTAAAGGCTCGGGTCGCGCTCGCGGCGCCGGATGAGAGGGACGTCGCACGACGAAGTGACGGCGAACAAATAACCGCACCTCCCTCCCCGCGGAAACCCCTCACGCACCCCACAACTGCTCCGCACCTGCTCCGCGCCTGCCCCGCACCGGCTCCCCGAGACCTTCGCGGGACCTTTACGGCGGCGCTCCCGCGACCGTACGGCCATGCCCCGGCGACCACCCCGGCCGCCCCCGGACGACTCAGACGGGTGAATCCATGCCGGGCAGGAAGGGTGTCAGCCGGTCCCACCGCCCGATCTCGCACCCGTTGCTGCGGTCGTACCGGGCGCCGACCGGGCGGCCGGCCCAGGTGCCGGTGACATGGGCGGTGGCCGGGCCGCCGTAGATCATCGTGCAGACGCTGTCGGGGGGCACCGGGGCGAAGGTGTCCTTCCCCCAGTGCGTGTTCTCGTCCAGCACCCGGCAGGCCCCGGACACGTCCGGGTGACTGCCGCCGCCGGGGTGACAGAACAGCTCGTACGTCCCGTCCCGCCCGGACCCCGCGTGCGCGACGACGACGGTGAGGTGATCACCGGCGCGGTCCTCGGGCCGCACGGGCGGCGGCATCGCGGATGCTGCGGCGGCGGACGCCGCGGCGGCGGGCGCGGCGGGTACGGCGGCGAGGGCGACCAGGGACACCAGAGAGACCAGGGACGCCAGGGGCGCGAGGGACGACACCGGGACGCCGCGCGGGCCGCCGGGCGTGTTGGCACCGGACGTAGGGACGCCGGACGTAGGGACGCCGGACGTAGGGACGCCGGACGTAGGGACGCCGGACGTAGGGACGCCGGACGTAGGGACGCCGGACGTGTGGGCGTCGGACATGACAGAGACCATGCCCTGCCCAACGCCGCCGCTCCCCGACGGTTGCGCCCCACCGGGCACCTGGCCTGGCACGAGGCCAGGCACCCGACCAGGCATCGGGCCAGGCCCCCGACCAGCCACCGGGCCAGGCACCCGCCCGCCCCGCCGGGCGAAGCCCTTTGCCCTGCGGCCCTCGTGCCTAGTACCGTGGGGGGCGATTGGTGACACCGCGCTCGACTGTGTCATCATCTGCACGCACCGATCACGCACTCGCGTGAGCGGCTGTGCTGGAGGCGTCGCCTAGTCCGGTCTATGGCGCCGCACTGCTAATGCGGTTTGGGTCTTAAAGCCCATCGAGGGTTCAAATCCCTCCGCCTCCGCACCTGATCCCGAAACCCCGGTCCCCAGGACCGGGGTTTCGGCATTCCCGGAACTCCCCGCACCCCCAGCCCCGCCCACCCTCCGCGACCGCCCTCCCCAGCCCGCGCCCCCCCGGCCACGCGCTGCACCCCACCGCTCACCCGATCGGCGTTTTCGCAGGTCACAAGGGGTGCGTGAATCGGATTTCACATGGCGGCGGCAGTCATGTAATGTTCTTCCTGTCGCCGCGAGCGGGCCGGAAGGGCCGGGAGCAAAGACAAAAAACAAAAGAACAAGCACTCGTAGCTTAACGGATAGAGCATCTGACTACGGATCAGAAGGTTGCAGGTTCGAATCCTGCCGAGTGCACATAGACGAGAGGCCCCGGAGAAATCCGGGGCCTCTTTCGTTTCAAGGGCGTACGCAGCAGCGAAGTGCGGGCGGGCCAGGTGGGGGGAACGGCCGCGACAGGTGGCGAGCAAGATCTTGCGGGAACCGCAGAGGTCATGGGCGGTTGCCTCGCGGATGCTAGCTTCCGTGCCCGTGAGGGAGCACCAGGACGAGACCAGGGTGGCCTATGACGGGGTCGTCGAGCTGTATGCGTCGTTGTTCGACGATCGGTTGGAGACGCGGCCGTTCTCGCGGAACATGATCGGCACCTTTGCCGAGCTGGTGCGGGCGACGGGGAACTCGCGGGTGGCCGATGTCGGGTGCGGGCCCGGACATCTGACGGCCATGCTGCACGAGCTGGGGCTGGATGCCTTTGGGCTCGACCTCTCCCCGGGCATGGTCGAGCATGCCCGGCGGGCCCGTCCGGCGCTGCGGTTCGAGGAGGCGCGGATGGAGGCTCTGCCGGTCGAGGACGGCGCGCTCGGCGGTGTGCTGGCTCACTACTCGATGATTCACACCCCGCCCGGGGAACTGCCGGCGCTGCTCGCCGAGCAGGTACGTGTGCTGGCACCAGGGGGACTGTTCCTGGTCTCGTTCTTCGCGACCGACGGGCCGGAGCCGGTCCGCTTCGACCACAAGGTGACGCCCGCCTACGGCTGGCCGGTGGACCGGTTCGCCGAGTCGCTGGCGGGAGCCGGGCTCGTCACGTTCGCCCGGCTGGTCCACGATCCGGCTTCTGAGCGGGGTTTCCTCGACGCCCACTTGCTGGCCCGGCTCCACGAGAACGTGCCCACCACCGTCTAGAACGTGCCCACCACCGTCGGCGATCAGTTGCAGGGGGGTCGGGGTGGAGTGAGACTGGGGGGTGGCGGTGGCGTTCCGGGGGTGTGGGGCGCGTCGTGTGCCGGTGCCCGGGGTGGGGTTCTGCGGGGACGTCTCCTTTCCGCCGCTCCCGACACCCGTGGACGGAGGGGCTTTCATGACGTGTGCCCCTTGGCGAACTGTGAAGGTCTCCGCGCCGGCGTGGCTGGCGGCCGTGACACTGCTGACGGCGCCGTCGTCGGCGGTCGCTGTCCCGGGGCGGACCGGGGTGGCCGCTGCGGCTCCCGAGGTGTCGTGCGCGTGGCCGGCTGTCGTGCGGCCGGGCAGGCTGAACTTCGCCTTCCCCGAGACCAACGCGACCTACTGGTTGATGCCGTACCGGCTCGGCAAGGGGGACCGCATCGCGGTGGACGGGACGTATCCGTCCGCCCGGTTCACCTCGCTGACCGCGTACGACGCCACGGGCTCGCCCGTCGACTCGCTCGCCGACCACCAGATCGCGCCGGGTCCGGGCAGCAAGAACCCGTTCGCCGTCACGGACGCGGGCACGGATCCCGCGCAGCACCGCTACCGGGTCACCGTCGAGCCCGGTGTCGCCGCCGGCTCCGGGGGCAACACCCTCGCCGCCACCGCGAACAGCGCCGATTCGGGAGTGGGTTGGCTGGTGCTGCGGATCTACGTCCCGGACAAGGACTCCGACATCACCGGCGGAGTGCCGCTGCCCGCCCTGACCGTCCAGCGGCAGGGCAGCAGCCCCAAGGCGGTCACGGCGTGCCCCGGCGCGGACCGGGCGAAGGGTCCCTCGGGGCCGGTCGCCACCGAGTTGAGGGACCTGGTGAAGAAGCACGAGCCGCCCGGAGCGACGTTCGAGGGCTGCGGGACGTCCACGCCGAGTGATCCGGGCTTCGCGGTGCCCGACAAGACGGGCGGGCTGTTCCCCAACCCGTACAACAAATACCTGTGCACGCCGCTGAAGTACGAGAAGGGCCGCGTCGCGGTCGTCCGCGGCAAGGCGCCCACGTTCCCCGACACCGTCAACGGCCGGTCCGTGCTCACCCCGTCCCGGTTGCGGTACTGGTCGCTCTGCCAGAGCCAGAACCGCTTCCCCTACCCGGTCACCGCCTGCGCCGCCGACTTCCAGACCGCCACCGACAAGAACGGGCGCTACACCTACGTCGTGTCCACCCCGGCGGACCGCCCCTCCAACGCCACGACCGGACACGGGGTCACCTGGCTCGACTGGGGACCCACCGACGTCACCGGCGTCCTGCTCCTGCGGAACATGCTCCCGGCGGGCAACTTCCACCAGGCGGTCCAGAAGGTCGGGAAGGGCGACGACCCGGCGAAGGTGATGGGCGACTACTACCCGACCGTCACCTACTGCTCCAAGACCTCCTTCGCCAAGAAGGGCCCCGACGCCTGCCGAAGCTGAGTCCGTACCGGCTGAGGCCTCACCGGCTCACCAATTCACCAATTCACCAGCTCACCAATTCACCAGCTCACCAATTCACCAGCTCACCAATTCACCAGCTCACCAATTCACCAGCTCACCAATTCACCAATTCACCAATTCACCAGCTGAGCCCTCGCTACCGGCCGCGGGCCGTTGTCAGACCCAGCCCCTACCCTCAAACGTGATGGCACAGATGTGGAAGTGCTCGGGACTGCGTTGGTCGCCCGAAGGGCCCGTGTTGCTGTGGGAGGGCGGGCGGCGCAGTGGGCTGACGTGGGGGAAGCGGGTCGCCTTCGCGGTGCCGCAGGGGGGTGTGCGGACGTGTGTGGGGGCGCGGGGGAACGCATGTCCGGTGCGGGCCGTGGTGTCGGGGCGGAGTACGGGGGCGCGGTGCGAGGAGTGTGCGCGGCTGGACCGGGCGCACTCCGTGGCCGCGGACACCATCGCCGACGATCCGCGGCCGTACCGGGTGTACCTGGCGTGGTTCGGGCCGGGCATGGTCAAGGTCGGTATCACCGCGGTGGAGCGTGGCTCGGCGCGGCTGCTCGAACAGGGGGCCGTCTGTTTCACCTGGCTCGGCGCCGGGCCGCTGATGGCCGCCCGCCGCACCGAGGAGCTGTTGCGGGCGGCCCTCCAGGTGCCGGACCGGATTCCGTACGCCGAGAAGCGGGCCGTACGGGCGGTGTTGCCGGAGACGGAGGACGAACGGGCGCAGGAAGTACGGGAGTTGCACGCACGGGCCGTCGTACTCGACGGGTGGCCCGAGTCGTTGGTCCGGGAGCCGTGCCGTCCCGTCGACCATGTGGGGGTGTTCGGGCTCGGGCACGGACCGGCGGCCGTCGGTGACGTCGTCGAGCTGGTGCCGGGCGGTGCAGTGAGCGGGGAGCTGGTCGCGGCGGCGGGGCCCGATCTGCATCTGGCGGTCGCCGGACGCGGGGTCGTCGTCCTCGACACACGGCTGCTGGCCGGGTGGGAGCTGGTGCCGGTGCCCGCGTCTCCGCTGACTGCGGGTCCGTTGCCCGCGGCCGGCGCTGGATTCGGCCTCCCGGTACGGGAGTTCAGGAGGCGGGAGCAGGACGGGTTGTTCTGACCCCGCCTGTATACGGATGTGCGGTGGAGTGCCCCTCCGTGTTTCTCAGGCAATTCACAGATTGAGGAAAGCCTTCTTTCAGAGGACAGCGACATGGTGTCCGCCATGACCACGACCTCGCCCCAGGGGCGCACGGAACTGCTGAGGCCGGACGGGAGTCCCGTCCGCGTGCTGGTGGTGGACGACGAGCAGTCGATCACCGAACTGCTGAGCCTGGCCCTTCGTTACGAGGGCTGGCGGATCAGGAGTGCGGGGGACGGGCAGGGCGCCGTACAGGCGGCTCGTGAGTTCCGGCCCGACGTCGTCGTCCTGGACATGATGCTGCCCGACATGGACGGGCTGGCCGTGCTGGGGCGGCTGCGCCGTGAGATGCCCGACGTGCCGGTCCTCTTCCTCACCGCCAAGGACGCCGTCGAGGACCGTATCGCCGGGCTCACGGCGGGCGGCGACGACTACGTGACCAAGCCCTTCAGCCTGGAGGAGGTCGTGGCCCGGCTGCGCGGACTCATCCGGCGCTCCGGGGCGGCCGACCGGCGCTCCGACTCCGTGCTGGTCGTCGGGGACCTCACCCTGGACGAGGACAGCCACGAGGTCTCGCGGGCCGGCCGGAACATCCACCTGACCGCCACCGAGTTCGAGCTGCTGCGCTTCCTGATGCGCAATCCGCGCCGCGTGCTCAGCAAGGCGCAGATCCTGGACCGCGTGTGGTCGTACGACTTCGGCGGGCAGGCCAACGTGGTCGAGCTGTACATCTCGTATCTGCGCCGGAAGATCGACGCCGGGCGGGAACCGATGATCCACACGCGGCGCGGAGCCGGTTATCTGATCAAACCCGCGGTCACGCCCGCCGCGTCGTGAGCGGACGGTCCGCTGACGGGCAACCGGGTCCGCGACAGCAGAGGCAGCAGAGGCAGCAGAGCCAGAGCCAGAGGCAGTGGCGAGCGGGGCAGCCGCGCACCCTGCGGACCCGGCTCGTCGTCGTCTCCGTGGTGCTGATCGCCGTGGTGTGCGCGGTGATCGGCACCGTGACCACGCTGGCCCTGCGGACCCATCTGTACGACCAGCTCGACGACAAGGTCGGCGAGATCGCGATGCGCGCGGCGGGCGCCGGGTATCCGCAGGCCCCCGGCGGTACGGCACCGGCCGCCCCGGAGCCCGACCCGCCGGCCCAGGCCGCCGACACGCCGGGCGGGCGGATCGAGCGCCTGCTCACCATGGGCCCGACGCAGCCCGGCACGGTCGCGGCGTACGTGCGCGGCGGTTCCCTCGTCAGTTCGGGCAAGGCCGTTCAGGTGAACGACAGTTACCACCGGTTCCGCAGGATGGACACCGTCTCCCTCACCACCGCGCAGCGGCGGCTGCTCGGCCAGGTGCCGAAGGACGGCAGGGCGCACACGGTGGAGCTGCCCGGTCTCGGGAACTACCGCGTCCGGTACAGGCAGAGCCCGGACAGCGGCGACGCCTACTACGTCGCCCTGCCCACCAAGGACGTCGACGACAACATCGACACCCTGATCCTCGTCGAGGTCTGCGTCACCGTGGCGGGCCTGCTCGCCGCCTGTCTCGCCGGCACCGTCATCGTCGGCGTCGCCACCCGCCCGCTGCGCAGGGTCGCCGCCACCGCCACCCGGGTCTCCGAACTCCCCCTGCACAGCGGCGAGGTGAACCTCAGCGAGCGGGTCCCGGAGTCCGAGTGCGACCCGCACACCGAGGTCGGCCAGGTCGGCGCCGCGCTCAACCGGATGCTCGACCACGTCCACGGCGCCCTGCACGCCCGGCAGGAGAGCGAGACGCGGGTACGGCAGTTCGTCGCCGACGCCAGCCACGAGCTGCGGACCCCGCTCGCCTCGATACGGGGATACGCCGAGCTGACCCGGCGCGGCCGGGAGGAGGTCGGGCCCGACACCCGGCACGCCCTCGGCCGGATCGAGTCCGAGGCCGGGCGGATGACCCTCCTCGTGCAGGACCTGCTGCTGCTCGCCCGGCTGGACGCCGGCCGGCCGCTGCAGTTCGAGCGGACCGACCTCGTGCCGCTCGTCGTGGACACCGTCAGCGACGTCCGCGCGGCCGGCATGGACCACACCTGGCGGCTCGACCTGCCCGACGAGCCGGCGCTCGTCCGCGCCGACGCGGCCCGCCTGCACCAGGTGCTGGTCAACCTGCTGGGCAACGCCCGCAACCACACCCCGCCCGGTACGACCGTCACCGCGCGCGTGCGGCGCGGCGGGCCACGGATGCCGACGTGGACGTGCGTCGACGTCGAGGACGACGGGCCGGGCATCCCACCGGACCTGCTGCCGCACGTCTTCGAGCGGTTCGCGCGCGGGGATTCCGCCCGCTCCCGTGTCGCCGGTTCCGCCGGTTCCGCCGGGTCCACCGGTCTGGGTCTCGCCATCGTGCGGGCCGTCGCCGCCGCGCACGGCGGTGCCGTGAGCGTGGACAGCGTCCCGGGCCGCACGGTGTTCACCGTGAGTCTGCCCGCGTCCGTCCCCGTAATCGCCGCCGCCGTCGCCGCGCCACTTCCCACGCTCGAAACACCCGCGCGACAGCCCTCACCCGAAACACCCGCGCGACAGCACTCACAGGTACGGCACAGCCTCACCACACGGACGCGACAGGGCGGATGAGAAGAGTCGGTTCCATGCGAACCGACTCTTCTCCCGGCACCCTGCCGGCGCGGGAGCACCTCCCGGCCAAGGACGCCGGAACGCCTGTCCTGGACGTGGTGATCCCCGTCCACAACGAGGAGAAGGACCTCAGGCCGTGCGTGCTGCGCCTGCACGCGCACCTCACCCGCACCTTCCCCTACGCCTTCCGCATCACCGTCGCGGACAACGCGTCCACGGACCGCACCCCGCGGGTCGCGGCGCTGCTGGCGGACGAACTCCCCGGGGTCGCCCACGTCCGGCTGGAGCAGAAGGGCCGCGGGCGCGCCCTCGCGGCCGTGTGGTCCGCGTCCGACGCGCCGGTCCTCGCCTACATGGACGTCGACCTGTCCACCGACCTCAACGCCCTGCTCCCGCTGGTGGCACCGCTGATCTCGGGCCACTCCGACCTCGCGATCGGCTCCCGGCTCGCCCGTACCTCCCGGGTGGTGCGCGGACCCAAGCGGGAGGTCGTCAGCCGGGCCTACAACCTGATCCTGCGCGGCTCCCTCCAGGCCCGTTTCTCCGACGCGCAGTGCGGCTTCAAGGCGATCCGGCGGGACGTGGCCCAGGCGCTGCTGCCGCTGGTGGAGGACACCGGCTGGTTCTTCGACACCGAGATGCTGGTGCTCGCCGAGCGGGCCGGGCTCCGGATCCACGAGGTGCCGGTCGACTGGGTCGACGACCCGGACTCCACCGTGCACATCGTGAAGACGGCCACCGACGACCTCAGGGGCGTGTGGCGTATCGGCAGGGCCCTGGCGACCGGTTCGCTGCCACTGGACCGGCTCACCCGGCCCTTCGGCGACGACCCGCGCGACCGCGAGATCAAGGACGTGCCCAGGGGGCTGGCCCGCCAGGTCGTCGGGTTCTGCGTGGTCGGGGGCCTGTCGACGCTGTTCTACCTGGCGCTCTACAGCCTCTTCCGGCACTTCTCCGGCTCCCAGACCGCCAACGCGCTCGCCCTGCTGGTCTCGGCGGTCGCCAACACGGCCGCCAACCGCCGGCTCACCTTCGGGGTGCGCGGCCGGGGCGGCGCGGTACGCCACCAGGCGCAGGGCCTGGTCGTGTTCGCCATCGGACTCGCCCTGACCAGCGGCTCCCTGGCCGCCCTGAACGCGGCCACCGGCAACCCCGCGCACTCCACCGAGCTGGCGGTCCTCATCGCCGCCAACCTCGCGGCGACCGTCCTGCGTTTCCTGCTCTTCCGCGCCTGGGTCTTCCCGGACCGCCACGAGCCGTACCCGCGGCCAAACCCGCAGCCGGTGCGCCGCCTGCCTCACGACACCGACCCGGGGGAGCCCCGATGACCACCCACTACGACCCCTCGGCACAGCCGGCCCCGTCGGCCCCGTCGGCCCGGACGGCTGGTTCGGATCAGCTGGCTGGAACGGACCAGGCGGCCCAGCAGGGCCCGGCCGCTCCCCCGGCGGCCCCCGCGCCCCGGCAGCCGTTCGTGCGGAGGCTGTGGCGCGGCCGTCCCGAGGATCCGCGCTGGGCGCGCCCGGCCTTCCTCGCCCTGCTCGCCGCCACCCTCGTCACCTACCTCTGCAACCTCAGCGCCTCCGGTTACGCCAACTCCTTCTACGCGGCGGCCGTCCAGGCGGGCAGCACGTCGTGGAAGGCGTTCTTCTTCGGTTCGCTGGACGCGGGCAACGCCATCACCGTCGACAAGCCGTCGGCCTTCATGTGGCCGATGGAACTGTCGGCGCGGATCTTCGGCGTCAACTCGTGGGCGATCCTCACCCCCGAGGTCCTCATGGGCGTCGGCACGGTGGCGGTCGTGTACGCGGCGGTACGGCGCAGGTTCAGCCCGGCGGCCGGCCTGATCGCGGGCGCGGTGCTCGCGCTCACCCCGGTCGCGGCGCTGATGTTCCGGTTCGACAACCCGGACGCGCTCCTCGCCCTGCTGATGTCGCTGGCCTGCTACTTCGTCGTACGGGCCGTGGAGGACGGGCGGACCGGGTGGCTGGTGCGGGCGGGGGTCGCGCTCGGGTTCGCGTTCCTCGCCAAGACCCTCCAGGCCTTCGTGATCCTGCCGCCGCTGGCGATCGTCTACGCGGTGTGCGGTCCGGTGCGGCTGCGCAAGCGGCTGGTGCAGCTGGGCCTGGCCACGGTCGCGCTCGTCGTGTCCGGCGGCTGGTGGGTCGCGGTCGTCGAGCTGTGGCCGGCCTCCTCCCGCCCCTACGTCGGCGGTTCGCAGCACAACAGCTTCCTGGAGCTGACCTTCGGCTACAACGGCCTCGGCCGGATCAACGGCGAGGAGACCGGCAGCGTCGGAGGCGGTGGCTTCGGAGGCGGCGGTGCCGCAGGTCCCGGCGGCCGTATGGGCGGTGGAGGCGCCTGGGGTTCCACCGGCTGGGACCGGATGTTCAACTCCGAGGTCGGCAGCCAGGTCTCCTGGCTGATCCCGGCCGCGCTGATCCTGCTGGTCGCGGCCCTGTGGGCGACCAGGAAGGCACGACGGACGTCCGTCACGCGCGCCTCGTTCCTGGTGTGGGGCGGCTCGCTGCTGATCACCATGGCGGTGTTCAGCTACATGGCGGGCATCTTCCACCAGTACTACACGGTGGCCCTCGCCCCGTACATCGCCGCCGTGACCGGCATGGGCGCCGGGCTGCTGTGGGAGAGGCGGAAGCAGACCTGGGCGTCGCTCACCCTCGCCGCCTCCGTGGTGGCCGCCGCGGCCTGGGGATACGTCCTGCTCAACCGCACCTCCGGCTATCTGCCCTGGCTGAAGTGGCTGGTCCTGGTCGGCGGGCTCGCGGCCGCGTTCGGGCTGGTCTTCGCCGGCCGGATCCCGCGGCGGCTCGCGCTCGGTGCGGCGGCGGCCGGCCTGGTGGCCGCGCTCGCGGGCCCGACGGCATACACCCTCAGCACGGTGAACTCCGCCCACACCGGCTCCATCCCGACGGCCGGCCCGGCGGGCGCGAGCAGGATGGGCTTCGGCGGGGGCAGGCCGGGCGGAAAGGGCGGCTTCGGGGGTTTCGGCGGCTTCGATGGCTTCGGTGGGGCAGCGCGGGGTGGGTTCGGCGCCGGCGGCGGTATGCCGGGTGGTGCCCTGCCGGGCCAGGGGCAAGGCCAGGGTTTCCCCGGCGGGGGCATGCCCGGCCAGAACACCGGCGGCCGGGGCGGCGCCATGGGCGAGGGCGGCCGTATGGGCGGTGGCGGTGCCGGCGGCCTGCTGGACGGCGCGAAGGTCGGCTCCGCCGCCAAGAAGCTGCTGGAGAAGGACGCCGGGAACTACACCTGGGTCGCCGCCTCCATCGGCTCCCAGAACGCCGCGAGCTACCAACTGGCCACCGGTGACCCGGTGATGGCGATCGGCGGCTTCAACGGAACGGACCCGTCCCCGACGCTCGGCCAGTTCAAGAAGTACGTGGCGGACGGAAGGATCCACTACTTCATCGCGGGCGGCGGCTTCGGCGGCGGCGGAGGCTTCGGCGGTGGTGAAACCGGTGGCGGCGGCGGTGGCGGCTCGACCGGCTCGCAGATCAGCGCGTGGGTCGAGAGCACCTTCAAGAAGGTGACGGCCGGCTCGGCCACGTTCTACGACCTCACGCAGAAGCAGTAGCAGAAGAGCAGAGGGCGAGCGGCTGACCCGAAGCATGTTGTACACCGTATAGCGACCGCTATACGGTGTACAACATGCCCGCCCCCGCCCCCGCCCCCGCCTCCACCCCCGCTCCCGCCGTCTCCCCAGGTCACCCCCAACGCTGGCTCATCCTCGGCGTCATCTGCCTCGCCCAGCTCACCGTCCTGCTCGACAACACCGTCCTGAACGTGGCCATCCCCTCGCTCACCCGCGAGCTGCACGCGGACACCTCCGACATCCAGTGGATGATCAACGCGTACTCGCTGGTGCAGTCCGGTCTGCTTCTCACCGCGGGCAGCGCGGCCGACCGGTACGGCCGGAAGAAGATGCTGATCGCGGGGCTCGTCCTGTTCGGGATCGGTTCGCTGGCGGCCGGACTCGCGGACAGCACGGCCCAGTTGATCGCCGCGCGGGCCGGGATGGGCGTCGGCGGCGCGCTGCTGCTGACCACCACCCTCGCCGTGGCCATGCAGATCTTCGCTCCCGAGGAGCAGCCGCGGGCGATCGGCATCTGGAGCGCGGTCAACGCGCTGGGTTTCGCCACGGGCCCGCTCATCGGCGGTTTCGTGCTGGACCACTTCTGGTGGGGCGCGATCTTCCTGGTCAACATCCCGGTCGCGGCGCTGGGCCTGGTCGCGGTCGTCGCCCTCGTACCCGAGTCGAAGAGTCCGCGCGGTGACCGCCCGGACCCGCCGGGCGCGCTGCTGTCGACCGTCGGCATGGCCTGCCTGGTGTTCGCGATCATCTCCGGGCCGCACCACGGCTGGACCTCGTCGCGGGTGCTCGCGCCGGCGGCCGTCGCGGTGGTGGTGCTCGGCCTCTTCGGCTTCTGGGAGAGCCGGGTGGAGGGGCCGATGCTCGATCTGCGCTTCTTCCGGAACCGCAGGTTCACCGGGGCGGTCGCCGGGGCCGTGCTGATCACCTTCGGGATGGGCGGTGCACTGTTCCTGCTGACCCAGCACCTTCAACTCGTGCTCGGATACGAACCGTTGGAGGCGGGCCTGCGAACGGCGCCGCTGGCGCTGGTGGTCGTGCTGCTCAACTTCACCGGGCTGTCGGCGAAGTGGGCGGCGCGGCTGGGGACACCGGTGTCCGTCGCGGTCGGGATGGTGCTGATGTCCCTGGGCCTGGTGTCCGTCGCGGAGCTGGATTCCACGGGTTACACGGGAACGTTGCTGGGTCTGGTGCTGATCGGGGCGGGGTGCGCGATCGCCAACCCGGCCATGGCGCACGCCATCATGAGCGCGATCCCGCCGGAGAAGGCGGGCGTGGGCGCCGGGATCAACGGCACTCTCGCCGAGTTCGGCAACGGGCTGGGGGTGGCCGTGCTGGGTGCCGTGCTCAGTTCGTCCGTCGCCTCGGGGCGGTCGCTGTCGGCCGGGCTCGGGGCGGGGCAACTGGTGGGCGCCGTCGCCGTGCTGGCCGGGGGAGTGCTGGCCGCGGGGCTGCTGCGGCGGGCGGAGCGGAAGGCCGTCTGAGAGCCCGGGAGGTTCGTCGCAGCCCTAGCATCTAGAGAAGTGGCCGGAGTTTCAGGAGGGTGCGCCGATGGCGGAGTCAGCTGCGCGAGGCAGTGTCTGGCTGGGAGGCAAGGCGCGGCGCGGCGGGCGGAGCACGCAGCCCTCCGGGCTCGACCGGGAGCGGATCACCGCGGTGTCCGTACGGCTGCTGGACGCCGAGGGGCTGCAGAAGTTCTCCATGCGGCGGCTGGCCGGCGAGCTGAACGTCACCGCGATGTCCCTGTACTGGTACGTCGACACCAAGGACGACCTGCTCGAACTCGCCCTGGACGCCGCCTACGGCGAGCTGCCGCTGCCCGACCTGGAGGACACCGGCGCCGACTGGCGCGACCAGCTGCGGGGGCTGGCCACCGAGTACCGGGCGCTGCTGGTGCGCCACCCCTGGCTGTCCCCGCTCGCCGGGCGCTATCTCAACATCGGCCCGAACTCGCTCGCCTTCTCCCGAGTGGTGCAGCGGGTGGTCCGCCGGACGGGGCTGCCCGCGCACGGCGTGACGGGGGCGATCTCGGCCGTCTTCCAGTTCGTGTACGGCTACGGCACGATCGAGGGCCACTTCTTCGCCCGGATCGCGGACACCGGGCTGAGCGCGGACGAGTACCACCAGCAGGCCATGCGCATGGTGGCCGAGACCCCGGAGACCGCCGATGTCATCCACGAGGCGGAGGACATCATGGCGGCCCGGGGCGGGGACACGGTCGCCGAGATGATGGACCGCGACTTCGCCTTCGCCCTGGACCTCCTGATCGCCGGGATCGAGGCGATGGTGAAGAAGAACGCCGGCTGAAGCGCCCCCAAAGGAACGCCGGCTGAAGCGCCCTGAAGGGGCGCGGGGAACCGCGCGAGCAACCACGGACGACCCGCAGCCGCCCGCGCACCCCGCCCCCGAGCTGTCAGGCGACTCACCCCCCGAGCTGTCAGGCGACTCACTCCCGGCCGCTCAGGCGACTCAACCCCGACCCCTCAGGCCACCGTCAGTCCCGCGGAGCGACCCCCGCCGGGAAGCCGCCGGTGGCCACCGGCCCCCACCGCTGCGGTGTCACCCGGATGATCGACTTCCCCTGCTTGACCATCGCCTCCCGGTACTCGTCCCAGTCGGGGTGCTCACCGGAGATGTTGCGGAAGTACTCGACCAGCGGCTCGACGGACTCGGGGACGTCCAGGACCTCGGCGGTGCCGTCGATCTGGACCCAGGGTCCGTTCCACTCGTCGCTGAGGACGACCACGCTGACGTGCGGGTCCCGCTTGGCGTTACGGGTCTTGGCGCGCTCGGGGTAGGTCGAGACCACGATGCGCCCCGAGTCGTCGACCCCGCAGGTCAGCGGAGAGGCCTGCGGGGTGCCGTCGGAGCGGCGGGTGAGGAGCAGGGCGCGGTGGCGGGGCCGTACGAAGTCCAGCAGTTCGTCCCGTGATACACGCGTGTTGGTCGCGATGTTCGGTGCCATGGCCGCAGCCTAGGGGCAGCCGCCCGGGATGTGCCTGACCCTGCTGTGCCCAGGACCGCTATGCCTGCTGCGCCTGCCGTGCCTAGGCCTGCGGCAGAGCGTCGCCCTGGACGGCCTGGACGTCCAGCTCGATCCTGAGGGTCGTGCCGATGGCGGCGATGCCCGCCTGGAGGACCTGGTTGTAGTTCATCGCGAAGTCCTCGCGGTGCAGTTCGGCCGTCGCGCGGAACGCGGCCCGGGTGCCGCCCCACGGGTCGGCGCCGGTGCCGAGGTAGGCCAGGTCCAGGTCGACCGGCCGGACGATCCCGCGCATCGACAGATCGCCGTGCACCGTCCAGCGGTCCGGACCGGCCTGCGTCAGACCGGTCGAGCGGTACGTGATCTCGGGGTACCGCTCGACGTCGAGGAAGTCGGCGGACCGCAGGTGCGTGTCGCGCATCCCGTTGCCGGTGTCGATGGACGCGGCCCGGATCACCGCCTCCACCCGGGACTTGGCGACGTCGTCCGGCGCGATCTCGATCGCCCCGCCGAACTCGGTGAACCGGCCGTGCACGCTGGAGATCCCCAGGTGCTGGGCGACGGCGGCGACGGAGGAGTGGACCGGGTCGATGGTCCACGGGCCGGGCGGCGGCAGTTCGGTGCCGCCCTGCCGGGTCAGCGTGACCGCGCCCACCTCGGCCCGGCCGCTCGCGGTGACGATCGCGCTGGAGGCGACGGGCGCGTACCCCACGGCGGTCACGATCACCGTGTACGCCCCCGGTGCCAGTTCGGTGGTGTCCCGCACGGCGCCCTCGGCGTCGGCCTCGGCGCGCAGCACCTGGGTGCCGGTCATGTCGGTCACCGTGACGACCGCGTGCGACACGGCCCATCCGTCCCGGGTGCGGATCCTCGCGGTCAGTCCCATCCCGTTTTCTCCCTGCAAGGCACTACGAACGCTTACACATGGGTCGTAAAGGATCCGGCCCGTGGTGCGCGCATGGCGGTGCGCGCACCACGGGCCGGTGGCCGTACTACTCGCCGGGGTGGGCGAGTTCGATGTCGTGGCCGTCGGTGCCGGGGCCGGCGACGGTCAGCGCGGTGGCGACCGGCGGGTAGCCCGTGGCGATGACGGTGTAGTCGCCGGTGTTCAGGTCGGCGAAGGCGTACGCCCCGTCCGTCCCGGTGGTGGCGGTGCCGACCACGTTGCCCGCCGCGTCCACGAGGGTCACGCGGGCGTCGGCCAGCGGACCGTGCGGGGCGCGGACGACACCCTGCAGCCGGGCGCCGGCGTCCAGGGCGACCTCGACCCGGGTGATCCCGGTGGTCGCCACCTCGACCGGCAGCGCCCGCGGCCGGAAACCGCTCGCGTTGACCGCGACGGTCACCACGCCCGGCACCAGGTCGGCGAAGGCGAACTCGCCCTGCTCACCGGTTGCGGCGCTGGCCAGCAGGTCCCCGCGCACATCGGTGACGATCACCATGGCGTCCTTGACCGGCAGCGCGCTCCCGGTCGCCCGGACGACACCGGTCAGCCCGCTGGTGCCGCTGAGCAGGATGTCGTACGACAGCGCCTCCTCGCCCACCACGATCGTGGAGGCCTGTGGCTGGTAGCCGTCGGCGGAGGCGATCAGCACGTACGAGCCGGTGCCCGGGGCGGCCAGCGAGTAGGAACCGTCGGCCTGGGCGACCGAGCGGCCCAGCTGGCGGCCGGACAGCGAGATCAGCGTGATCGCGGCCTGCGGGACCGGGGCGCTCTCGGCGCCGCGGACGTAGCCGTGCACCGGGGTGCCGCCGGTGCCGGCGGAGCCGGGCTCGGCGAGGGTGGCGACGGCGGTGAGCTGCGTGGCGGCGCTCGCCGCGGCGGCGTTCTCGTCGGCCGCGGGGACGGCCCACGCGGGCACCCGCTCCAGGGCCGGCAGCTCGGTGGTGCTCTCCATGACGGCGGCCTCGACGGGGGCCGGGGCCTCGGCCGGGGTCTCACCGTCGGCGGCCTGGGCCAGCGCGCCCTTGGTCCGCAGCGGGACCTCCTTGATGAACAGCGTGATCAGGAAGGCGACGGCGGCGAGGGCGGCCGCGATGAGGAAGACGTCGGCGATGCCGTGGCCGTAGGCGCTCTCCAGCAGCGTCCGGATGGGCTTCGGCAGCGCGTTCATGTCCGGGATGCTGTCGGTGGAGCCCGAACCGGCCATGGCAGCCTGGTACTTGGGGCTCAGCGAGGAGATGCCGTCCTGGACGTAGTGCGTGATCCGGTGGGCCATCACCGCGCCGAGGGCGGAGACGCCGACCGCACCGCCGAGGGAGCGGAAGAAGGTGACCGTGGAGCTGGCCGAGCCGAGGTCCGAGGGGGCCACCTGGTTCTGCGTGGCGAGGACCAGGTTCTGCATCATCATGCCGATGCCGAGACCCAGCAGGGCCATGAAGATGGCCATCTTCCAGTAGTCCGTGTCGTACCGGATGCCGCCGAGCAGCGCCAGGCCGGCGGTCACCAGCACGCCACCGCTGACCAGCCACGCCTTCCAGCGGCCGGTGCGGGTGATGAACTGACCCGAGACGGTCGAGGAGATGAACAGACCACCGATCATCGGGATGGTCAGGACACCGGACATCGTCGGGGACTTGTCGCGGGCCAGCTGGAAGTACTGGCTGAAGAACACGGTGCCGGTGAACATCGCGACACCGACGAACAGCGAGGCGAGGGACGCGAGCGTGATCGTGCGGTTGCGGAACAGCCGCAGCGGGATGATCGGCTCGCTGGCCTTGGCCTCCACGAGGACGAACAACGCGCCGAGGGCGATCGAGCCGCCGACCATCGCGTACGTCTGCCACGAGATCCAGTCGTACTTGTCACCGGCGAAGGTGACCCAGACCAGCAGCAGGGAGACGGCGGCGGAGACGAAGAACGCGCCGCCCCAGTCGACCTTGACGTCCCGCTTGACCACGGGCAGGTGCAGGGTCTTCTGCAGGACGATCAGCGCGATGACGGCGAAGGGGACACCGACGTAGAAGCACCAGCGCCAGCCGAGCCAGGAGGTGTCGGTGATGACACCGCCGAGCAGCGGGCCGCCGACGGTGGCGACCGCGAAGGTGGCGCCCAGGTAGCCGGAGTAACGGCCGCGCTCACGCGGGGAGATCATCGCGGCCATGACGATCTGCGCCAGCGCGGACAGACCGCCGACGCCGACGCCCTGCACGACACGGCAGGCGATCAGCATGCCGGCGTTCTGCGACAGACCGGCGGCGGCGGATCCCAGGACGTAGATGACCAGGGCTATCTGGACGAGTGCCTTCTTGCTGTACAGGTCGGCGAGCTTGCCCCACAGGGGGGTCGTCGCGGTCATCGCCAGCAGGGCCGCGGTGACCACCCAGGTGTAGGCGGACTGGCCGCCGCCGAGGTCTCCGATGATGTGCGGCAGGGCGTTGGAGACGATCGTGGACGACAGGATCGCCACGAACATGCCGAGCAGAAGCCCGGACAGGGCCTCCATGATCTGCCGGTGGGTCATCGGGGCATGCCCGGAGGTCCCCTGGGAGCCTCCCCCGTGCTTGGCGTGGGCCCGCACACCGGCTGGTGTGGTCGTTGCCATGGGCTTCCTTTTCTTACGTTCTTGCGGGTGTACGGGTGGTCTCTTCGAGTACGGGCGCGGACGGCCGCGGCGGGGCGGACCGGCAGTCACCGAACGATGCGCGTAGACGCGTCATCAGGCGGATCAGTTCGCCGACGTCGTCGTCGCTCCAGTCGCCCAGCCGCTCGGTGAGCAGGTGTGTGGTCCGCCGCGACAGCTCGTCCAGCTGCTCCTGGCCCGTAGGTGTCAGGCGCAGGATGCGCGAGCGCTTGTCCGCGGGGTCCGGCGACCGCTCGATCCAGCCGCGGTCGGCGACGTGCGCCACGTGCCGGCTGGTGACCGACATGTCCACGGCCAGCAGCTCGGCGAGCTTGCTCATGCGCATGTCGCCGTGGCGGCCGAGCAGCGTCAGCACGGCTGCCGAGCCGCCCGGACAGTCGGGGGGCAGGATCCGCCCCATGTCCCTTTTGACGGCGCCGACGGCGCTGAGCTGACGTGCCAGCTCCTCGAACTGCGCCTGCCCGGCCATCACACCTCCCGTATTCGTTGCTTGGGGCAACCATAAGCCTGTTTGGTTGCTGCAGGCAAACAAATGGGCGAGGGGTGGCGCAAAAACTTGGCAAAGGCAAGTATTGCGAACGTAAACGTGCAGGTCGCCGCGGGTGAGGTGCCCCCCTCTGTCCCGATGGCCCCGCACTTGGGCCGCACCCCTGTATTCGCTAGTGTCTCGGGCCATGGCTAACACCCAGGGCCCCCAGGGCAACTACGACCCCGCCGGCAGCACGCAGATGTTCCGCGCGTTCGTCGACGAGGCTCCCCAGGCGCAGCAGCAGCAGGCCGCCTCCTCCGGTCCGCGCATCGGCCTGATCGTCGGCATCGTCGTGGCCGTGGCCGTCGTCGCGGCGGTGGCCTGGCTCGCGCTGAAGTGATGCGGTAGCTGAACTCGCCCAGTGCCTGGCGGGCCCGCGGGTCCGTGACCGTACCTGCGGGCCCGCGGGTCCGTCAGGAGTCCGCTGCGGCGCTCACTCCCACCGGACGGACACGTCCCGCGTCTCGACGTGCATCCCCAGCGGGACGCGCCACGCGTCGACGCACACCGTCCAGGTGTGTTTCTCGCGCGCCCCGGCCGCGATCGGCACCGGCAGGTCCTCGGTCGAGCCGACCGTGCCCCAGTCGATGCCGAGCAGGCCGATGATGTGCGTCCCGAACGTCACCGTCCCCGAACGCACGGCCGTACCGCCCAAGTTGTCGAAGGTGACGGTCACCTTCTCGCACCACCGCTGGTCCGTGGCCTCACCCGTCGGGTCGCTCCAGGTGAGTTTCGCGGGGGCGGGGGGCGTGGGAGGTGCGTGAGGCTTCGTATGCGAGGGGGCCGGCGTCGGTGAGAGGTCTCCCTGCGCGGCACCGGTCCCGTCGGCCGTCGCGCCGGGCGCGGTGCCTTCGGCGGCCGGAGGATCCTGCTCCGAGGGCCGGCCCGAAGTCCCCGTACCGATCGCCGAGTTGGCGCTCCCCGTGGAACCCGCGGCCGTCCCGGCCGGTCCGGCCGTCCTGCTCGGTCCGTCCAGCGGGACCATCCGTACGCCCCCGGTCGGGGCGCCGGACGTCTTCCCGGGGCCCGGCACCGCGCCCACCGCCACGTAACCGTCCCGGCCGTCGCCGCCACCGCAGGCGCCCAGCGTCACACCCAGGCACACGACGGCCGCCGACGCTGCCACGAGCGCGCCCCGGCGGCCATGTGTCCATGTCGTACGAAGCATTCCGCCATGGTGGCTGACGCTCCGTCAGAAAAGAACCCTCGGTGAAGAACCCTCAGTCGGAGATGAGCCCTTCCCGCAGCTGCGCCAGCGTCCGGGTCAGCAGCCGGGACACGTGCATCTGGGAGATGCCGACCTCTTCGCCGATCTGCGACTGGGTCATGTTGGCGAAGAAGCGCAGCATGATGATCCGGCGTTCGCGGGGCGGCAGCTTGGCCAGCAGCGGCTTGAGGGACTCGCGGTACTCCACGCCCTCCAGCGCGGTGTCCTCGTAGCCGAGGCGGTCCGCCAGGGAGCCCTCGCCGCCGTCGTCCTCCGGGGCCGGGGAGTCCAGCGAGGAGGCGGTGTAGGCGTTGCCGACCGCGAGGCCGTCGACGACGTCCTCCTCGGAGACGCCGAGCACGGCGGCCAGCTCCGTCACCGTCGGGGAGCGGTCGAGCTTCTGGGAGAGCTCGTCGCTGGCCTTGGTGAGGGCCAGGCGCAGTTCCTGGAGGCGGCGCGGGACGCGCACCGACCAGGAGGTGTCGCGGAAGAAGCGCTTGATCTCGCCCACGACCGTCGGCATCGCGAACGTCGGGAACTCCACGCCCCGTTCGCAGTCGAAGCGGTCGATCGCCTTGATCAGGCCGATCGTGCCGACCTGGACGATGTCCTCCATCGGCTCGTTGCGCGAGCGGAAGCGGGCCGCCGCGTAGCGCACGAGCGGGAGGTTCAGCTCGATCAGGGTGTCCCGGACGTAGCCGCGCTCGGGACTGTCCTCGCCGAGGGCGGCGAGCCGCAGGAACAGGGAGCGGGACAGGGTGCGGGTGTCGATGTCCGCCGTGGCCGGCAGGACCGGCTCGGGGGTCGGCGCCGCACCGGCGGGGGACGGCACGGTGTCGAGGGCCGAGACGCCCTCGATGCCGTCGAGGACGTCGAGCTCCTTGGGCGCTGCCTCGCTCGTGGGCGTGAGCACCTTCGAGCTGCCCTTGTCTGCGGACATGCCACCCCCTTTGGGTCGCGGACGGTCGTGGCGCGCTGCCTGTCGGGCAACGCGACCTTCACCTGAATACCGGAGCGGGAGGTCCGGCAAACGCGCTTCCCGCAGAATGTCACATGTCGGCAACGCGCTGTAGAGACATGTCGACACACCGGAGGTGAATCGGCCCTGGAAAGAAGGGGTCTGACGCTTTTTCGGCGCACAACTGTCGGGAACAGCCCTGGTGAGCGATTCGCTCTCGACGGTTAACGATCGATCTTGCTTGCGAACGCGTGTGACCTGGTGTGTTCGGGGTTGTGCTCCCGTGCGCCCGTCATGCTCCTATGCCTCGATGCGATTCGCGGAACGCAGCCGCTGGAAACTCCGGGCGAGGAGGCGCGAGACGTGCATCTGGGAGACGCCGAGTTCCGCGCTGATCTGTGACTGGGTGAGATTGCTGTAGTAGCGCAGCAGCAGGATTCGCTGTTCGCGTTCGGGGAGTTGGACGAGGAGATGCCGGACGAGGTCGCGGTGTTCCACGCCGTCCAGGGCCGGGTCCTCGTAGCCGATCCGGTCCAGCAGGCCCGGCAGCCCGTCGCCCTCCTGCGCGGCCTCCAGCGAGGTGGCGTGGTACGAGCGTCCCGCCTCGATGCAGGACAGCACCTCCTCCTCGCTGATCCGGAGCCGCTCGGCGATCTCGGCGGTCGACGGGGAGCGCCCGAAGGCTGTCGTCAGGTCCTCGGTCGCGCTGTTGACCTGCACCCACAGCTCGTGCAGCCGGCGCGGTACGTGGACGGTGCGGACGTTGTCCCGGAAGTAGCGCTTGATCTCCCCGACCACGGTCGGCATCGCGAAGGTCGGGAACTGCACGCCCCGGTCCGGGTCGAAGCGGTCGATGGCGTTGATCAGGCCGATGGTGCCGACCTGGACCACGTCCTCCATCGGCTCGTTGCGGGAGCGGAAGCGGGCGGCGGCGTAGCGCACGAGCGGGAGGTTGGCCTCGATGAGCGCTCCCCGTACCCGGGTGTGCTCCGGCGTGCCCGGCGCGAGGTCCTTCAGTTCGGCGAAGAGCACCTGGGTCAGGGCTCGGGTGTCTGCGCCGCGACGCTTCTCGGGGGCGGGAGAAGTGGGCGGAACGGGGGCGGGGGCGGGCGCCTCCGCCTGGGGCGGCGCAGTACTGGCCGACACGGTCAACGCCACCTCTTCATCGGTCAATCATCCGTCAAAAGCGGTCATAGCATCACAAGACATGTGCACTGTGTGCAAGCACCCGATAACGCCGTGTTGTGTTCAAACTGGGCTAAGTTGGGTCCCGAGACGCACGAAAGCCCCCCGCCGTTTCCGGCGGAGGGCTCGCTTCGAGGGGGCTCCCGGAGGACTTCAGGGGAGCTTCCGGAAGGCTTCCGGGGAGCCTCTGGAGGGCTTCCGGACGGCTTCCGGAGGGCGGGTACGGCTCAGAACTCGTAGTCGGCCATCACCCACGTGGCGAACTCCCGCCAGATGGCCACGCCGGCCTGGTGGGCGGGGTGCTCGGCATAGCGCTTCAGCGCGTCCGCGTCCTCGACCGCGGAGTTGATCGCGAAGTCGTAGGCGATGGGGCGGTCGGAGACGTTCCAGCCGCACTCCCAGAATTGCAGCTCCTCGATCTGGTCGCCGAGCTCCCGGAAGGCCTTGGCGCCTGCCACGACCCGCGGATCGTCGCGCTCGACGCCCTCGTTGAGCTTGAAGAGGACCAGGTGGCGGATCATGGGCTACCTCAGTTCTTTCCTCCATTGACGACCCAGGTCATGAAGTCGCCTATGGCCTTGGCCGCGTCCGATATGCCCTCGAAGCCTATCTGGACGTAGTCGGCCGCCTTCGCCGGGTTCGTGATGATCACGTACAGCCCGAAGACCACGAGCGCGTACACGGCGATCTTCTTGGCGTTCACCGCCACCGCGGCCTCCCCTGTCTGTGCCCCGTCGTCTGTGCTCTGCTGCCGGTGCCCCGTTGCCTGTGCCGCGTGGGCCCCCTGTTGCCGGCGGTGAGTGTAACGTCCGCCCCCTCTTCGCCACTTGAGGGTATGCGCATGAAGGGCCCCGTCAGCTGACGGGGCCCTTCATAAGCGGTAGCGGAGGGATTTGAACCCTCGGTGACTTGCGCCACACTCGCTTTCGAGGCGAGCTCCTTCGGCCGCTCGGACACGCTACCGGGAGAGACCTTACAGCACGGTGGTGTGTGGTCCGAAATCGGTATTCAGCGGTCCCGGAAGAAGTCCGTGAGCAGCCGCGCGCAGTCCTCGGCCAGGACGCCCTCGACGACCTCGGGCCGGTGGTTGAGCCTGCGGTCGCGTACGACGTCCCACAGGGAGCCCGCCGCGCCCGCCTTGTCGTCGCGGGCGCCGTAGACCACCCGGTCCACCCGGGACTGCACCAGCGCGCCCGCGCACATCGTGCAGGGCTCCAGCGTGACCACGAGCGTGCAGCCGGTGAGCCGCCACTCCCCGAGGGACCGGGCGGCCCGGCGCAGCGCGAGGACCTCCGCGTGGGCCGTGGGGTCACCGGTGGCCTCGCGCTCGTTGTGCCCGGCCCCGAGGACCGTCGTGCCGTCCGGGGACAGCACGACGGCGCCGACGGGCACGTCCCCGCCCCGGACGGCCCGCTCGGCCTCGTCCAGGGCGAGTCGCATCGCCGCCCGCCAGCGGTCCCGTACCGGGTCGGGAGCGCCTGCGGCTTCCGGGGCCTGTCGTGCGGTCAGCGGACGGTCTCCAGCACCTCCGAGGCGCCCAGGGCCCCGGCGATCGCGCCCAGCGCGTCATCGGCGTCCAGCGAGCGCAGCTCCTTCTCGTCGACGCCCAGGTCGTCGAGGATCCGGCTGTCGCCCACCGGGCTGTGCGGGACGGCGTCCCCGGAGGCGCCGGCCGCGTCGTCCTCGTCCTCGTCGCCGGACTCACCGTCCTCGGTGCCGTCCAGGTCCAGGGCGTCCAGGTCCGTGCCGTCGTCGGCGCCGGGATCACGGCCCAGCAGCTCGTCGGTGAGCAGCAGCTCGCCGTACGCGCTGCGCTGGGCGGCGGCGGCGTCCGAGACGTAGATGCGAGGGTCCTCCTCGCCGTCCACGCGGACGACACCGAACCAGGAGTCCTCCTGCTCGATCAGGACGAGAACCGTGTCCTCCTCGGGAGAGGCTTCCCGGGCGAGGTCGGCCAGATCCGACAGGGTCTCCACATCGTCGAGCTCTGTGTCGCTCGCTTCCCACCCGTCTTCGGTGCGCGCGAGCAGTGCGGCGAAGTACACCGTGACTCTCCCACTGGTCGTAGGCGTGCCGGTTGGGGGTCCCCCCGGCGGAGGTTCTGGGCGGAGAGAGCTTCGCTCCGAGCCCCACCCACTCGGAATCGTGGCAGAAACAAGGCGTTCAGGGGACGTCTTCGACACCCTGTGTCTGGCTGTTTCGATCGTGCATCGGTGAACGACCCACCAGCGCACTCGTTGCCGCCACTTGCGGATCGTACGCGGCTTTTCCCGAGCTCATGCACGCCACCTCCGCATCTCGACGGCGGGCGTTGATCTTCCTCCGGCCGCCTCGCTCTTCCGCTGTCCTTCTCGCCGGGATCTTCCCCGGGTCCTTGCCCTCAGGACCGTACGCCGGACCGGCCTACCAACGGAACGTCCGCATACGCATGGCGTGGCGCAGCCGGGCGGCCTTCGCGCGGCGGGGCTGGACGCGGTCGCGCAACTGCCGTGCCTCGGCGAGATCGCGCAGGAACCGGGCACGCCTGAGGCGGCGCTCGGCGTCGGTCTCGGTGTGTTCCGGCTCGGTCCGCTCTGTCTCGGCCTGCTCCGGCGCGGTCCGCTCCGGCTCGGTGGCGCGAGCGAGAACGGCGTCGTCGGCGTCGCGGTCGGCGTTGTCGGCGTTGTCGGAGGATTCCTCGCAGAGGTCCTCGCAGACGTCCGCGGGCACGTCAGGCAGGTCAGACACGTCACACCACCCCAGTCCGTCCTCTCACTTTCCCTCGGACGGGGGGTTTGATGCCAGAGCGAGCGGTGGTCGGGCGCGGTTACTGTTAGGGACATGCGTCTCCACGTCGTCGACCACCCCCTGGTCGCCCACAAACTCACCACGCTGCGCGACGAGCGCACCGACTCCGCGACCTTCCGCCGCCTGGCCGACGAACTGGTCACCCTGCTCGCCTACGAGGCCACGCGGGACGTGCGCACCGAGGCCGTCGACATCCGGACGCCCGTCACGCAGACCACCGGCGTCAAGCTCGCCCGCCCCCGCCCGCTGGTCGTGCCGATCCTGCGCGCCGGCCTCGGCATGCTGGACGGCATGGTCCGGCTGCTGCCGACCGCCGAGGTGGGCTTCCTGGGCATGATCCGCAACGAGGAGACGCTGCAGGCCTCCACGTACGCCTCGCGCATGCCGGAGGACCTCTCGGGCCGCCAGGTGTACGTCCTGGACCCGATGCTGGCCACCGGCGGCACCCTGGTCGCGGCGATCCAGGAGCTGATCAAGCGCGGCGCGGACGACGTGACCGCCGTGGTGCTGCTGGCCGCCCCCGAGGGCGTCGCCGTGATGGAGCGCGAGCTGGCGGGCACGCCGGTGACGGTCGTGACGGCCGCCGTCGACGACCACCTCAACGAGCAGGGCTACATCGTCCCGGGCCTCGGCGACGCGGGCGACCGCCTCTACGGCGCGGCGGAGTAGGCGCGCTGCGCCTGGGCGCGGGGACGGGTGCGGGTTTGCGGTGCCGGTGCCGGTGCCGGTGCCCGTGCCGTGAGCGGGGGTGACCGCCTTTATGGCGCCGCCGTGTAAAGCACCCTGATGGGCGCGGGGAACTGCGCGTCCGGCCGCGAACGGCCCGCGGCCGGACGACGACGTGCGGCCCCCCGCCCCTTGTCAGCGAGAATTCAGCAGCTCTTCTTCTGCGTTGCCGCAGGTGCCGGCGCCGTCAGTTTGGCGACCGCCAGGTCCGCGGCCGTGCGCTGCGTGAGGGTCTTGAACGCGTCGCCGATGATCAGGTCGATGTCGGTCCCCTTGCGGGCCGCGTCCGTACGGCGCTGGGCGTCGGCCAGTTGGGTGGACAGGACCGGCAGCGAGGAGTCGAGCGCGGAGGCCGGGCCGAGGAGTATGCCGGTGCCCTTGACCTTCTTGTCGAAGTCCTTGCTCGCGTTCCCCACAGCGCCGATCTTGAAGCCGCGCTTCTTCAGCTCGTCCGCCGTCTGCTTGGCGAGCCCGGTGCGCGCGGTGGCGTTGTAGACGTTCACGGTGATCGTGCCGGGCTTGGGCAGCACCTTGGTCTGCGCGGCGGTCGCGGCCTTGATACGGCAGTCCGTCGTGGAGCCGCCCGCCGCCATGTGCTTGTCGCCGCCCGTGAAGACGTCGATGAGCTGCAGCGTGCCCCAGCCGACCAGGCCCAGCGCGGCCACGGACGCCAGCACGGCGGCCACGAGCCTGGCGCGCCGCCGGCGCGGGCGCATCCGAGGGTAGATGTCCCCCGTGATCCGGTACTTGCCGCCCATGCCGGGGGGCGTCAGCATGCTCATGAGCGCAGCGTAGTGCGCCTGAGCGGCGATGCCTATTAGATGATCAGTCGGCGCCGCTCAGCGGAACCCGAAAGGGTCAACGCCCGTGTCGCCGCCGGGGTCAGTCGAGTTCGAGCACGCGCGCGTGCAGCACCTGGCGCTGCTGAAGAGCGGCGCGGACCGCACGGTGGAGGCCGTCCTCCAGGTACAGATCGCCCTGCCACTTCACGACGTGGGCGAAGAGGTCGCCGTAGAACGTCGAGTCCTCGGCCAGCAGGGTCTCCAGGTCGAGTTGCTGCTTCGTGGTCACGAGTTGATCGAGGCGGACCGGGCGCGGCGCGACGTCCGCCCACTGCCGGGTGCTTTCCCGGCCGTGGTCGGGGTACGGCCGGCCGTTTCCGATGCGCTTGAAGATCACACGGAAAGCCTACCGGCCAAGACGTTCCGGGCGCAGCCATGGCGGCGGAGTACGACGCTGGAAAAGACCGGGTGAATCAGGGCAAAACGGCGACTACCGGGAGCACCGCCGGGATCAAGTACCGCCGGGAACAGGGGCCTGAGGTGAGTGACCGCGAGACCGCACCGGCCGCCACTCCTCCTTCCGGGTCACCTGAGCCCTCCTCCAGGACACCTGAGCCCGCCCCCGGGACACCCGAGTTCTCTCCCGGGTCACCCGAGCCCTCCGCCGCGCGGCCGGAACTGCCCGCCCCCGCCCGGGAGATCGCCGCCGGGTACGCCTTCACCGGTCCCGCCCTCGACCTGGGCGCCCTGATGTGGGGCGAGCGGTGCCGGACCGACGCGCAGGTGCGCATCCCGCTGGCCATGCCCAACCGCCACGGCCTGGTCGCGGGCGCCACCGGCACCGGCAAGACCAAGACCCTCCAGCTGATCGCCGAGCAGCTGTCGGCGCAGGGTGTCGCCGTGTTCCTCGCGGACGTCAAGGGCGACCTGTCCGGCATCGCACGGCCGGGACAGCCCGCCGACCGGGTGACCGCCCGCGCGGACGAGGTGGGCCAGCGCTGGACCCCGGCCGGCTTCCCGGTGGAGTTCCTCGCGCTCGGCGGGCTCGGCCACGGCATCCCGGTCCGGGCCACGATCACCAGCTTCGGCCCCGTGCTGCTGTCGAAGGTCCTCCGGCTCAACCAGACCCAGGAGCAGTCCCTCAGCCTGATCTTCCACTACGCCGACACCAAGGGCCTCGAACTGTTCGACCTCAAGGACCTGCGGGCCGTCGTCGCCTTCCTGACCTCAGACGAGGGCAAGGCCGAGCTGAAGAACATCGGCGGCCTGTCCACCGCCACGGCCGGGGTGATCCTGCGCTCCCTGACCGCCTTCGAGGCCCAGGGCATGACGGACTTCTTCGGCGAGCCCGAGTTCGACACCGCCGACCTGCTGCGTACGGCGCCGGACGGGCGCGGCGTCGTATCCGTGCTGGAACTGCCCGCCGTCCAGGACAAGCCGCTGCTGTTCTCGACGTTCCTGATGTGGCTGCTGGCCGACCTCTTCCACGACCTGCCGGAGGTCGGCGACGCGGACAGGCCCAAGCTGGTGTTCTTCTTCGACGAGGCCCACCTGCTCTTCGACGACGCCTCGAAGGCGTTCCTGGACGCGATCACCCAGACCGTGCGGCTGATCCGCTCCAAGGGGGGGCGGCGTCTTCTTCGTCACCCAGACCCCGAAGGACGTCCCCTCCGACGTCCTCGGCCAGCTCGGCAACCGTGTCCAGCACGCGCTGCGCGCGTTCACACCGGACGACCAGAAGGCCCTGAGGGCCACCGTGAAGACCTTCCCGAACTCCGCCTACGACCTGGAGGAACTCCTCACCGGCCTCGGCACCGGCGAGGCCGTGGTCACCGTTGCTCAGCGAGAACGGCGCCCCGACCCCGGTCGCCGCCACCCGGCTGCGCGCCCCGCAGTCCCTGATGGGCCCGGTGGACGCGGCCGAACCGGACCGGGAGGTGCGGGAGTCCTCGCTGTACGGACGTTATGCACAGGCTGTGGACCGCGAGTCGGCGTACGAGAAGCTGACCGCCGCGCAGGAGGAGAAGGCTGCCGCGGAGGGGGACCGGGCCGGTGCGGAGGCCGCTTCCGCGCCGAGGACCGGGGGGCGGGCGCGGGCGGGGACGAAGGCGCCCGAGGAGGAGCCGTCCCTCGTGGAGCAGGTGGTCACCAGCGGGATGTTCCGGTCCCTGGCCCGCTCGGTGGGCACGCAGCTCGGCCGCGAGATCACCCGGTCCCTGTTCGGGACGGCCCGGCAGAGGCGGTAGGTCTCTGCCCGGCGGACGGTCGGCTGTTCACCGGACGTTCGACGACACTCCCCGCCTCCGCCTCCGCGTCAGCGGCCGTTCTCCCCGGGCGGGGCCTCGGGCTGCCGCTGCGGTCGCGGTGGTGTGCTGCTGTCCGGTCGTTGAGGCGCGCCGCGCCTGGCCTCCGCGCGCAGCAGGGCGCGCAGGACCGCGTACAGGTCGGTGGGCATGCTGTGTTCCTCGGTTCCTCGCGTCGAACTGACTGACCTGGGCGTGAGCGGGGTCGGTCAGCAGCGCAGGACCACGGTGCGCAGCAGGGGTACGGCGTACGGCGGCAGCGGCGCGCCGGGGCACGGGGGTGCCGCGGGTCGCGCCGCCGCCGGGTCGGGCACGGGCGCGGCGGGCTCGGGGGCGTGGGACCGGTGGACGGTGCGGGCCGGGGGCCGCAGCAGCGTGCCGTGGTGGACGTCGTGCTCGGTCTCCGCGGTCGCCACCGTCGGCGCCGGCAGGGCCTGGGCCTGGACATGGACGCCGGGCACCAGGAGGGCGAGGAGCAGCACGAGCAGCCGTAGCCATGCGCGAGGGCGCGGCGGGCGGTGGCGTGCGGTGCTGCTCACACGGGTCATGTCCCCGCGGGAACCGGGGTGTTCATCGCCCCGGGACGAGAACCGCTCTCTCGGCGTACCCGCGGTTCGCGCGGTTGACGGCGGCTCACCCGGTCCCCGCGGAACGGCTCACACCGCCCGGTCCGCGGAACGGCTCACACCGCCCGGTCCGCGGAACGGCTCGCACCGCCCGGTCCGCGGAACGGCTCGCACCGCCCGCGGAACGGCTCACACGGTCTGCGGAATCTTCTTGGCGCGTCCGCGGAGGCCGAACGAGGTGACGATCTCCACGATGCCGACGACGATCAGCCACCAGCCGGCGACCAGGGTCAGGATGGCGACGGACTGGACCGGCGAGTCGATCAGCACGATGCCGGCGAGGAAGGTGACGACTCCGAGGAAGATCTGCCAGCCCCGTGCGGGCATGGTGGAGTCGGAGATCGCCGCCATGGTCTGGGTGATCCCGCGGATCAGCCAGCCGATGCCGATCCACAGGCCGAGCAGCAGGATCGACTGCATGGCCCCGCGGAAGCAGAACAGGCCCAGCAGGATCGACAGGCCACCGCTGACGAAGGCCAGCACGCGCAGCGAGGTCTTCTTGTGGGTGCCGAAGGCGGCGACGATCTGGAAGACGCCGCTGACCACGAGGTAGACGCCGAACAGGACGCCGGCGACGATCAGGGAGGGGCCCGGCCAGATCAGGACGAGCACTCCGAGGATCAGCGAGGCCAGCCCGGTCAGCAGGACCACCTGCCAGGCGGCCTGCGACAGGGCGTGCAGCGGTCCCTCGAAGGGCGGTTCGACCGGTTCGGCCTGTGCCGCCGGTGCCGTGGGTGCGGGCCGGGAGTGGTCCGCCTGTGGCGGGTGTTCCGCCTTGACGTTGCGGTCTTCGTAATCGCGGTCCCAGGAGGGACCGCCACTGGGTGCCTCGGTCATGTTCCATGCTTGGATCGAACAGGTCCGTTCCGCCACTCGGGGCGGCCACCCGATCGCCGCCCCGCTGCTGCGAAACGGCCGCCGAGATCCCCTGATCCCCCTACTGACCTGCTGTTTTCGCTGCCTTCGCGGCCTTGGCCGCCGCCTTCATCTCCTGCTTGTGCGCCCGCACCTTGGCGAGTGACTCGGGGCCGGTGATGTCGGCGACGGACCGGAAGGACCTCTCCTCCCCGTACGGCCCGGCGGCCTCCCGCCAGCCCTTGGGGCGCACCCCCAGCTGCTTGCCGAGCAGGGCGAGGAAGATCTGCGCCTTCTGCTTCCCGAACCCGGGCAGGTCCTCCAGCCGCTTCAGCAGTTCGGCCCCGCTGCCGACACCCCGCCACACCGCCTCGGCGTCCCCGTCGTAGTGCTCGACCAGGTACTGGCACAGCTGCTGGATCCTCTTGGCCATCGACCCCGGATAGCGGTGCACGGCGGGCTTCTCGGAGAGCAGCGCGGCGAACGCCTCCGGGTCCTTGGCCGCGATGTCGTGCGCGTCCAGGTCCTCGGCCCCCATCCGCCGCGCGATCGTGGCCGGCCCCTTGAATTCCGTGTACGTTCCGCGTGTTACAGCAAGTCGTGTTGTGATTACGGAGCGTCTTTGTGATGGGTGAGTGGCAGCTGTTCTGGGCCGATCGGGGCGGCGCGTTCGGGGATCTTGCGATCGCGGGGGCAGCCGATCTGGAAGAGCGCGAGCGGCGGTTAGGGGTCCGGCAACGGCAGCCGATCTTGGTATCTCCCGAGGGCCGTGTTGATGCCCGGCTGAGCGAGTTCTTCCGGCGACCGCCGTTCGTGGGGAAGGCACCCGGTACGCAGGAGTCGTACGCGCTGGACTACCGCTTGTTCTTCACGTTCCTGTGGCGGTCGGGCCTGACCTGGGACCGCGCCACGGCGGAGGACCTGGAGGACTGGGAGGACTGGCGGCTTCGCGCCGAGGACAACGACGCGCCGATCGGCGGTGCGAAGTGGGGACGGGAGCTCGCAGCCTTCCGGTTGCTCTACGACTGGGCGACGGCGCGGGGATACGTCGCGGTGAACCCGGTGCGTCTGCGTTCGGTCCGTACGCGGGACGGCGTGATGGCGGAGATCCCAGAACTGGCCCCGGCAGACGTGCGGACGTCGGACGTGAAGTGGCTGACGCCGCGGGCCTGGAGGCTGTGGAGGGACGTCGGCTTGCGGGGGATGCTGCCGGACGGGACCGAGGATCCGGCCTGGCGGGGCCGCAACGACGGACGGGATGCGGCGTTCGCCGACCTGCTCTACGGCAGCGGCCTGCGACGCCGGGAGGCCGGGACGCTGCTGGAGTCCGAGCTGCCCTCGCTCGGCGACCAGCGGTTCTATGCGGCACGTCTGGCGACTGCCGCGGCCAAACGCGCCGGCCGCTACTTCTACGTCAGCCACGTCGGCCTTCGGGCGGTGAGGGACTACCGGCTGTCCACGAGGGCTCTGGCCGTGCGGCAGGCACAGGAGGCGGGCACTTACGAGCGGTTGGAAGGGATTCGGGTCGTTGAGGAGGTCACCCGGCGGGGTGAAGTCCGCTGGAGCGCCCCGGGCGGACGCACCGGGCGCGTCGGGCTGAACGAGCTCGACGACCGACAGCGGCTGCGGCTGTTCGTCCGCGGCCCGCAGGGCCTGGAGCCCGCGATGCTGTGGCTGACCGAGTCCGGCATGCCTCGCCGCTACCGGGGCTGGAGCAACCTGTTCGCCCGTGCCAACCGACGGTGCGAGGCCTTGGGCCTGGAGCTCTTCGCCACCCCGCACATGGCCAGGCACTCGTTCGCGCTGCGCATGCTGGTGTCGCTGCACTACGCGATGGACCGCCGGATGGGGCTCAGCCCCGACCAGCGGCGCCACTACGAGGACATCTACGGCGGTGTCTGGTCGATGGTCAAAGACCTCCTCGGACACCGGTCGGAGGAGACCACTCGGGCGATCTACCTGGAGCCGGTGCGCGGGCTGCAACTCGAAAGCCTGCTCCTGGGCCAGGACGACAGCGAGACCACTGAGCTGCTGGCGTTGATCGCCGAACGCACCGGCCTCGTTCTCGACGTCCCAGGGGCGGTGGCGTGAGCGGGCGGGGCCGCAAGGCCACGCTGCCGGGCCAGCGGCACCAGCGACCGCCGAACCTGTCCACCGACGGGCTGGCCGTTCACGCACGCGGGCCCCGCGGGGAGGACCTGGGTCGGTTCGACTTCGGGCAGTGTCCCGGCTCGGAGGAGCTGCGCCGCGAACTGGCGGCAGCCTTTGGAAAATTGGCCGGGCGGGAGTGGAACGCGGCGGCGACCTTACAGAGCCGGGCCAAGCTGACGCGGCACTTCCTGCGGTGGGCTGCCGACCGCACCCCGCCCGTCGCCACCGCCGGGCAGATCACGCCTGCCGTCTGGAACGAATGGGTGCTGCCTGGCGACTACCGGTGGCGCCTGAGGAGGCTGTTGCTGGCCGTGGACTCGTTGCCGTCGGCCACACGGACGGTCCTGACGCTCTTCCGCAGTGGAGCCCCGCAGCCTGGGCCCGCCCGGACCTACTCCGCGGAGGAGTTCGAGGCGATCAAAACGGCGGCAGCTCGCACCCTCCGAGCCGCACAGCTGCGCATCGAGGAGAGCATCAGGCTGCTTGAGCGCTGGCGGGCTGAACACATCGCCTCGAACTGCGCTGAGGGACAGCTGGCGGCAGTCCTCGACGGGCTCAGCCGGACCGGGCGCCTGCCTTGGCAGCTCTCGTCTCGCGGTCACCGCCACCTGCACGAACCGGTCCGCACGGTGGTCGACCGCGCGGGTGGGGCCGCGGCGACCACGGCCCTGCTGTTCCCTACCTGCGCGGAGATGGGCGCCGCTGCTGTCCTGCTGGTCTGCCACGAGGGATGGAACCTCTCGGTCTTGCAGAAGATGCGGATTCCAGGCTCGTCGCCCAACGCGGACGCCGCTGGTGGGGCCGAGGTGATTCACCGGATCACAACGGACAAGCCCCGCCGCGGAGCCCGCCGCCGGCACGCGAGCAACAACCTGGTGGATCTCGGTGAGGGCACGGCGGGTCGGGTCGTCCGCCGCATCTTGGACATCACCCAGCCGTTGCGCACCCTGCTGGAGAGCCTGGGCACGCCGAACGACCGGCTGTTGCTGGCCTGGTCGCAATACGGACTGATCGAGGCCGACAGAGAAGACGGGCAAGCCCTGCCCTACTTCATTCGCACGTGGTCGCAGGGCCTGGCCCTGACCCGCGACGGTCATCCGCTCTCCGCGCAGGTCCTGCGCAACACCGCACAGGGCCTCTACGGACGGCCGCGCAACAACACCCAGCGCACGCACGACGACGTCTACCTCATGCGCAACCCGCACATCCGCGAGGCATCGGCCGAGGTGGTGGCTGCCGGTCTGCACGCGGCAGTCGAGCACGCATACGCACAGGTCAGGATGCGCGTCGCGACACCCTCCCCGAGCGGGGAGAGCGCGGAAGCCGTGGCCGCCGCCTCAGGTCTGACGCCTGCCGCGGCCCTCGACGTCATTGGTGGAGGACTCGACACCCCCGTCGCCGCCTGCACCGACTTCGAACACAGCCCGTTCACCCCGGCCGGGCCCTGCGCGGTGTCGTTCCTGATGTGTTTCGCCTGTCCCAACGCGGTGGCCACCAGCCGCCACCTGCCCCGAATCGCCTACCTGCACCAAGCCCTCGCCGCAGTCCGCACCACGGTCACGCCTGAGGTCTGGGCCGCCGACTGGGCAGAGCATTTCGCCCGCGTCTCTGCGCTGGTCGAGGACCACACCACCGAGCACAGCCGCCGCCAGTTTCTGGCGGAGCTGACGGACGACGACCGCACCCTGATCGACCGCATGCTGGAAAGGCGCCTCGACCCGTGATCCATCCGCTCGTCCAGCACGACGCCGTACTGGTCAACCCCGCACCGGACACCCCGGTCTTCGCCCTCGACCGGGCCCGCCCCGGAACAGCAGCCAGGGACATCCCTCTTTTTGGCGATCCAACCTGGAACCTTGCAGCCCTCTCTCACGGGGAGTCGACGACGAACCTCAGCGTCGTCTGGGACAAGGAGCCCACGCCCCTGCTGCTGGGCCTCAAACGAGCAGGCTGGGCGTTGCTCAACCTCCCGACCCCGCAGTCACTGCTGACCGGGTCACGGGCCGCCACCCGGGAACGCCCAGCCGTCGCCACCCTCCGCAGCGTGATCAGATCCTGGGGCTACCTCGCTCGCTGGCTCGGCACGCGTCCCATCGGCTCACTGGCGGAGATCACGCCCGAACTCATGGAGGAGTACGCCACCGAGCGAGGGAGCCAGGAAATCGACCGCCGGGTCCTCATTCATGAACTGTTCTCCATCACCCGGCTCTGGGCCTTTGCCCCGTTCCTGCTGCCCGAGGACCGCATTCCCATGCCGCCTTGGGAGAACCCGGAAGTCGGCGGAACCGGGGCCTACGCCGACGGGCTCAGGCAGTGGCAGCGCGGCGGTGAGAACGCTACCGCCCCCATCCACCCCTCCGTGATGTCACCACTGCTGGTCTGGGCCCTACGCACGCTCACGGACCTCGCCCCGGACATCCTGGAGGCGCGCGCGGAGATGCGCAGGATCCTCAATGGCGCTCCCCGAAACGCCCAACCCGGCGGCCGGGACAAGCTCCGTGCCTACCTCCAGCACCTGGACGAGACCGGCCAGCCGGTCCCCGGCTTCAACAGCCTCCGAGTCCAGACCATTCGGCAAGCCCACATGCGGCGCACGAACGCGGCGCCGCCCCCGCTACCGAACCACAACCAGTACATCGCGGGCCTGCTTGGTGTGTCCGTGAGCCAGGTCAACCAGAGCATCGGCACCATCATGCAGGCGTTTCCCGGGCTCACGACCGGCGACGGCGCCCCGCTGTCCACTGAGATCACCGGCCGCATCGATGGCCGCCCATGGCGCGGTGTGATCGACTTCGAAGAAGTCCAGGACCTGTCCGAACACCTGATGACCGCGGGCCTGATCGTCATCGCCTACCTCTCTGGCATCCGCCCTCAAGAGGTTCTGCAACTGGAGCGGAGCTGCTGCACCACCGAGCACCGGCCCGACGGCACCGTCCGCCACCGCATCACCGGGCGCCACTTCAAGACCGTGACCGACAACCGCGGGAACCACATCCCCCAGGGCGCCGTGCGCGACCACCCCTGGACAGTCATCGCTCCCGTCCAACAAGCCGTCACCGCCCTGGAGGACCTGACCGACGGCCGACTCCTCTTCCCTCGCTCGCTGTCCAAGTGCCACAAACCCCGCACCTACCTCGGCTCAGCACTCACCCCGGCCCTGGCCATCGCCCGCATCCGCCGGTTCACCGCCTGGGCCAACGAGCTTGCCCGCCAACACGGACGCGACCACGAACTCATCCTGGACGACCCCGAGGGCACCATCACCCTGCGACGCTTCCGCCGCACCATCGCCTGGTTCATCGTCCGCCGCCCCTCCGGCCGCATCGCCCTGGGGATCCAATACGGCCACGTCACAGCCTCGCTCGCGGACGGCTACGGAGGCCGCTCAACCGCCGACATGCTCCAACTCCTCGACTTGGAGCAAGCGCTGGCGAGCGCGGAAACCCTCGCCGCCGCTGCCGAACGCCTCACCGCCGGCGAATGCGTCAGCGGTCCCGCCGTTGGCCGCTACATCGCCGCAGCCAACGAGTTCCAGAGCACCTACGCGGGCGGGTTCCTCAGTAAACGGCAGCACAAGGCGCTCATCGCCAACCCCCGCCTTCAGGTCTTCGACCACCCGGAATCGTTCCTGACCTGCAACTACGACCCTCACACAGCGCTCTGCAACCCCGCACGAGGGAAAGGCGACGCCACCGCCCAGCGCACCCCGAGCCACAGCCGCTGTCACTCCGCCTGCCCCAACATCGCCCGCACCGACACACACATGGACCTCGCATCGACAGAGATCGAGCGGATCAACGCCGAAGTCAGCGACGGACTCTTGCCACACCCCATCCGACGACGCCTTGAACAGCGACGGCAGACACTCGCCGCCCTGATCGAGGACCACCGCCAAACCCGCACCACCAACACTCCGGAGGCTGCCCATGCCTGACACCGCACCTCCTGCACTGGCCGAGACCATCGGCACCGCTCTGACCATCGCCACCGAGATCGCGGGAGACGGGAACGCTGAGGACCGCGCAGAGATCCGCGCGATCACCGACGCCATGATCCGCCTCCTGGCCGGCGTCCCCCTGCACTCCGACGGGCAGCTCACCGTCAAGTCACTGGCTGCGGAAGCCCAGCTCAAGCGTCACAAACTGACGCACAAGCACACCGGGCTCAAGGACCTCTTCTATGCCCTCGTCCAAGCACAGGACCACCGGCCGCAGATCGCCCAGCGGCTCCAAGATGACAACGACCGGCTTCGCGAGCAGCTCGTATCCCTACGGCAGGAACACCGGGAATTGAAAGAACGCCTGGCTACCTTCGTCCGAGTGATCCACGTCCTGGAGGTCGAGAATGCCCAGCTGCGGAAACCACAGGACAACAACATCCGGGCCTTTCCGCAGGGGCAGACTCATGCACACTGAGGCTCATGCCTACCCCGGAACTCTCCGCCAGCGTCGTCAAGAAGCTCCGCACATACCTTCGGCAGGGCGACGAGAGGATGGAGGCGATCAACGCCTCACTTCGCCGCCTCGGTGTCCCCAGCCTCGATCCGAGAGAGCTGGAGTTCTCCTCAAGGCCTCTCGGCCTTTTCGCGGAAGAAGCGAAACACCGGGCCATCGAAAAGGGGGCAAAGTGGGTCGAGAGTCTCGATGATTACGCGCGCGGGTATCTGGACCGCCCCGTCGCGGACCGTGTCACCGGGAACCCGCGGGACATTTACGAGCAGACTGATGCCGCCGACTTGATCGAGAATCTCCGCGTTGCTATCGGCAGTCGGTTGGACACCGTCAGGGAACTCGTCGGGCCGACCCGCGAACCCGCGCCCACCACGGCGCGGGCTGCACGCGAACCCCGCCCCGAGAAGCTACGCATATTGATGCTCGCCTCCTCCGGGGAGGGTGATTTGCGGGTGCCTCGTGAGCAGAAGAAGATCCGTGAGGCGGTTGAGCGCGGGCGTCACGCTGATCACGTTGAGTTCGACTTCAGGCCTGCGGCGACCACGGGCGATCTACTTGACGGCATCACGAGGTTCCGACCCCACGTGGTCCACTTCTCTGGACACAGCAATGAGGACCTCATCGTGTTTGAGCAGGATGTCGACTCATTCAACGATGGAGCTGTCGTGACTGCTGGCGCCTTCGCTAAGGCAGTCGGAGCGACTGACGACCCGCCGGTGCTTGTGGTACTCAACTCTTGCCGGTCGGCGGGCCAGATCGAGCACTTGGCCGATGCCATCACCCCGTTCGCGATCGGCATGACCGACTCTGTCGACGACCTGGCCGCGATCACTTACGCGGCGCAGTTCTACGCTGCGATCGCCAATGGGCAGTCCATCGGCGCAGCGCATGCCTCAGGTCAGGCTGCCGTCGAACTCGAAGGGCTGCCGGGATCTGACCTGCCCACTCTGGTTCATACCGAGGGCCTGAATCCGTGGACTACGCACCTGGTGCAGCGGCCCTGCTGAGAGGACAGGCTGCAGGCAGGGGTTCCATCACAACTGCTGAAGATGGGGGCATCGGAGAGCCAGGGCCCGGGGCGTCTTATGGCGAGCGCATCAGGCACGCGCGGGCTGATACGCAACACGCCAAGACTGGACACGGAACTTGAACGCCCACTCCATCGGAATCTGCTGGTCCAGCAGCATCCCGGTCAGCGCGGCGAGCGGACTGCGCCCGAGCAGCGCGTCGGCCTCGGGGTCCTGGGAGCGGTGCAGGGTGACGTCCATGGGTCGATGATCCCGCGCGGGTCCGCGGTCCGCCCGCCGTGCTTTCCGTCCGCCAGTGCTTTCCGTATCCGGTTGAGCACCGCCCCGGATCCGTCCGTACGTACGTATGCGGGGAGCGGGAGCAGAAGCGGGTGCGGAAGAGGAAGCGGGTGCGGAAGAGGAAGCGGGTGCGGAAGAGGAAGCGGGTGCGGAAGAGGAAGCGGGTGCGGAAGAGGAAGCGACGGGTCCGGGGACAGCGGGCGGGCGGGGGGTGACGTGCGGGAAGAACACGGCGGGCACGACGTCGTGCGCCCGCGCACACCGCTGGTGCCGGCGGCAGGCCTCCTCGCCCTCCTCCTCGCCCTTCTCCTCGGCTCCGCGGCCCCCGCCTTCGCCCACGCGGCCCCGCGGGAGACGGACCCCGGCGACGGAGTCGTCCTCCAGCGCGCTCCCCGGCACGTCACGCTCACCTTCACCGAGTCGGTGGGGCTGCCGGCCGACTCGTTCCGTGTCTACGACCCCGGGAACCGCCGGGTCCGCACGGGCGAGCCGGACCACGCCCCCGGCCGCTCCGACACGGTCCGTGTCACCCTCCCCGCGGGCCTGGGCACCGGCACCTACACGGTGGCCTGGCGGGTGGTGTCGGCGGACAGCCACCCGGTGTCCGGGGCACTGACGTTCTCGGTGGGCGAGCGCACGGCCCGGCCGGCGAGTCCGCCCGGCCCGGCGGAGAACGGGACGACCACGCGCCTGTACGACATCGCGCGCTACCTCTCCTACCTGGCCGCGGCCCTCCTGCTGGGCACGGCGGCGTTCGTGGCGTACTGCCGCCCGCCGTCGCGATCCCACCTGCTCCCCCCGCTCCTCCAGCCGCCCCTGTTGGTCCTGCTGCGCACCGGCGGCTCGGCCCTGCTCGCCTCGACGATCGCCCAGTTCCTGCTGCGGGGCCCGTACGAGGAGGGCGTCTCCCCGGTGCGGGCCTTCGCCCTGTCCTCCCTGACCCGCACGGCGACCACCCGTCCGGGCGAACTCCTCCTGGTCCGCCTGGCCCTGCTCCTCCTCACGGCCGCCTGCGCGCTGTTCCTGAGGAGAGGGCGGCGCCGGATCCCCCGCCGGGCCGTCCTCGCGGCCGGCGCGATCCTCGCCGTCGCCCTCTCCCTGACCTGGTCGGCCGCCGAACACGCCTCGGCGGGTCTCCAGGTCCCCCTGGCCATCGTCTCCACCTCGCTCCACCTGCTGGCGGCTGCGGCCTGGCTCGGCGGTCTGCCGGCCCTGCTGCTGACCCTGCGCGGCACACCACCGGACCCGCTCGCCGCGCCGGCCCAGGTCGTCACCCGCTTCTCCCGGCTGGCCTTCGCCTCGGTGACGGTCCTGGTGGTGACCGGCGTCTACCAGTCCTGGCGCGGCCTGGGCTCCTGGCAGGCGCTCACCGGCACCTCGTACGGGCGCGTCCTGCTGGCCAAGCTCGCGGCGGTGGCCGTGCTGCTCGCGGCGGCGGCCTGGTCCCGCCGCCTGACGACCGGCACCGCCCATCACCGACCCGGCCATCTGCGCCGCTCAGTGCTGGCCGAGGTGGCCGTGGGCATGGTGGTCCTCGTGCTGACGACGCTGCTGACGAGCACGGTGCCGGGCCGCACGGCGGCCGAGGCGGCGCGGTCCGCGGCGGGCACGGCGACCGGGACCGGCATCCCGGTCGCCTCCGTCACCACCATCCCCTTCGACGTCGGCACACCCGGCGGCCACGGCAAGGTGCAGATCACCCTGGACCCCGGCCGGGTCGGCGCGACCTCCGTCCAAGCGGTGGTCTACGGCCCCGACGGCGGCTTGTCCTCGGTTCCCGAACTCCGCGTCACCCTGACCCTGCCCGCCCGACGGATCGGCCCCCTGGACACCCGGATCACCGACCGGGGCGGCTACTGGGCCGCCGACTCCTTCGACCTGCCGATGCCCGGGGAGTGGACGATGAAGGCGACGGTACGGGTGTCCGAGCTGGACCAGGTGACCGTGTCCCGAACGGTGCGCGTGACGCGGTGAGGGTGGACGGAGGATCGGGCGGGAGGACACACGGGGGAGCGGACGGAGGAGCGGACGGAGGAGCGGACCGATGGGGGAACTGATGGGAGAGCGGACGGATGGGGGAGCTGATGGAGGAGCGGATCGAGATCGAGGGCGCCGAGTTCCTCGCCACCCTGACGCTCGGGTCGCGGATCGGCGTGCTGGCCCTGCACGGCAGCAAGGAGGGCGGTACGGCGGAGCTGGCGTACGAGGTGGCGGCCCGCACCGGCGCCAGCTGCCTGGTCTTCACGCAGCCCGCCGGCGACCCGGTGCACATTCCCTCGCACCGGATGTCGGTGCCCCACAGCGCGGCCCTGCGTGACTTCCTGGCCCACGTGAGCCTCACGGTCTCCCTGCACGGCCACTTCCGCCGCTCGGCGCCCCGCTCGATCTTCCTGGGCGGCACCAACCGCGAGGCGGCCCACACCCTCCGTCAGGCCCTGGCCCGCGAGGCACCGGACTTCGACCCCGTGACGGCCCTGCCGGACATCCCGCCCGGCCTGCGCGGCCTCAACCCCCGCAACCCGGTGAACCTCACCGCCGAGGGCGGCGTCCAGCTCGAACTCCCGCTGGCCGCCCGCACCCAGGGCCGCCGCACCTCCCCGGGAACCCCCGACCTCCCACCGCCCGCGGTGACGACCGCGCTGACGACCGGAGTCCGGCTGCTGCTGCCACCGAAGACCGCCGGAAGCCCCGTCGAGCCGTACTGACGTGTGCCGCTCGTGATCGCCGTTCAGGTGCTGGGCCGGGTGATCCGGTCATGAGCGACGGCGGGAGGCAGTGGGTGGGCCGCTGCGGGCCGCAGCCCGTCGACGAAGATGCGGACGTGTCGCACGGCAAGGGCGGTGGCGTCCTCGGCAGGGAGGTGAGGGAGCGGTCGGCAGGCCAGGGCACCGGTGGTGATCAGGTCGACGGCGTTGATGTCCTCGCGGACAACCCCGCGTCGGCGGCCGGCGGCCAGGACGTCCTCCAGGGCCTCCGCGATCCGCCGTTGCACCTCCACGATCTGGTCGTCCTCAAAAGACGGGCCGCCGATCAGGGGAAGCACCAGCAGCTCTCGGTTGTCGACAAAGTGGAGCAACATCGCCTCAACAGCCGTCAGGGGATCGAGAGGGGTGTCGCGGGCGGTGCGGGCAGCGGCGAGGACGAAGTGGAAACCGTCCAGGACGACCTCGCGGATGAGCGTGTTCCGGTCCGGGAACCGCCGGTAGAGGGTGGCGATGTTCACGCCCGCACGCCGGGCGATGTCATCCAGTGGGGCGGCGGTGCCGCTTTCACGGAAGGCCTCCCTCGCCGCCGACAGCACCCTTTCGCGGTTGCGAGCGGCGTCTGCGCGCAACCGCGGCCTGCCGCCAGTGCTGCCCGGGTCGGAGCCAGTGGTCACGAGGGGAGACGCCTTTCGTCGCTCTGGGACCGGTGGGAAGGACCATCATCCCTCTTCGCGTCGACGGCACCCGTCTCTCCTCACCTCTCCCCTAAGTGAAGGATTTCCTTCGATTACTATCGGCACATCAAGGCGACCGCGCCCCGTGCGGCTGCCGGACGACCCCAAGAGAGCAGGTTCGGACATGGACAAGCGGTTCGCGGGCAAAGTGGCGGTGGTGACGGGCGGCAGCCGCGGCATCGGAGCGGCGGTCGCCACCAGGCTGGCCGCCGAAGGAGCGGCGGTGGCCATCGGGTACCGCGGCAACCACGATGCCGCCGACGCCCTTGTCGCGCGGCTCACCGGCGACGGCGGCCGGGCGATCGCCTTACAGGCGGACGTCGCCGACCCGGATCAGACCGGCCACCTCGTGGACGAGACCGTGCGCGCCTTCGGGCGGCTGGACGTGCTCGCCTCGTTCGCGGGCATCGAGCACTTCGGCCCCCTGGAGACTCTGACACCGGGCGACTTCGACCGCGTCTTCACCGTCAACACGCGCGGCCAGCTGTTCGCCGTGCAGCACGCCGCCCGCCACATGGGTACCGGGGGCAGGATCGTGCTCACGTCCTCGGTCAGTGCCACTCGGGCGATCTTCCACCACACCCTGTACGCGGCCAGCAAGGCGGCGGTGGAGTCGATGGTCCTCAACCTCTCCGCCGAACTCGGCCGTCAAGGCATCACCATCAACGCCATCGCTCCCGGGGGCACCGCCACCGACATGGCCGCCGAACACGGCGAGGCGTATCGGCACCCCGGCCTGGAGCTGCCCCTGGAGAAGTGGCTGCGGACGCAGATCGCCCTGGAGCGCCTTGCGGACCCCGCCGAGATCGCCTCCGCGGTCGCCTTCCTCGCCAGCGACGACGCCGCCTACATGACCGGCCGGACACTGCCCGTGGACGGCGGCTTCTTCTGAGCGAAGAGGCCCGCTCGCGCGGACGGATGCGCGCCCGGCACATGCTCCTGACCTGCGAAGCGTCCATTTGCGCGGACTGAGGGTCAGCCACCGAAGACCGCCGGCCACTGCTCTGACGGCTCGCGTCACCGCCTCCCCGCACTCGGCAGCAATGTCACTCGAACGGCCCAACATGACGTGTCACCCGCATGGATCAACATCAAGCTGAGTGGTGTCCCAACCGAGGCAATCCGTGAAAGGCGAACCACATGCGCATTCGACGAATCCTCGCCGCCGTCATCGCCACGGCAGCCCTCGCCGGACTCGGCCTCACAGGCGCCACCACCGCCAGCGCCGCCAGCCTCACCCCGGGTGAGTGCGAGCAGGGCGGCGGAACGGTCAACTGGTCGCACACGTCCGCGGCCGGGACCCCGACCTGCAAGGGCGGCATGTACGACGGGCAAATGGTCGACTGAACCCCACTGGGCGCCCCGCAGCCACGCGCTGCGGGGCGCTCCCGCGCGGCCTCTACAGCAGTGATGAGCTGCGGCCCCCGTGGGTTGGGAGCCGGACGGCGCCGCCCGGATGCGGGCGCGGTACCTGCACGTGACCGATCCCATACTCAAGGAAGCGGCCCGGAAGATCGAGCGCGCCATCTGGGGAGCCCCGGGAAACCCCGCTGTGGACAAAGACCAGGACAACGAGGCGTATGGACAACGTCGAAGGGCCCCACCGCGAACGGTGGGGCCCTTCGACATCGTGCCCGGTGAGGCACTGGCGGAGGATACGAGATTCGAACTCGTGAGGGGTTGCCCCCAACACGCTTTCCAAGCGTGCGCCCTAGGCCTCTAGGCGAATCCTCCGCCGGAAACATTACATGACCGAGGGGAGTGCTCGCGAACCCGTTCCCGCAGGCCCGGATCGGGTCCCGATCGGGGCCGGATCCGGTACTGCCCGCGAGCCGCGATCGGGTAGTGTGGAGCGCAGCCCCTCACGCGGCGCTATCTGACTGAACTCCCCCAGGGCCGGAAGGCAGCAAGGGTAGGTCGGCTCTGGCGGGTGCGTGGGGGGCGCTTGCGTTTGCGGGGCGTGCCGCCCGGGTGCAGTCCGGCTGCAGCGCGGGGGCGGAGCGGGAGCCTTCGGCGGGGTTGCTTGTCAGTGGACGCCTATAACCTCGTATGCGTGTCGTCTCTCGCGCTGTACCGCCGCTATCGCCCGGAGACCTTTGCCGAGGTCATTGGGCAGGAGCATGTCACCGACCCGCTGCAGCAGGCGCTGCGGAACAACCGGGTCAATCACGCGTACCTGTTCAGCGGTCCGCGCGGATGCGGCAAGACGACCAGCGCGCGGATCCTGGCCCGCTGCCTGAACTGTGAGCAGGGTCCCACGCCGACCCCGTGCGGCGTGTGCCAGTCCTGCCAGGACCTCGCGCGCAACGGCCCGGGGTCCATCGACGTCATCGAGATCGACGCGGCCTCTCACGGTGGTGTGGACGACGCCCGTGACCTGCGCGAGAAGGCCTTCTTCGGACCCGCCGGCAGTCGGTACAAGATCTACATCATCGACGAGGCCCACATGGTCACGTCGGCCGGCTTCAACGCTCTGCTGAAGGTCGTCGAGGAGCCCCCGGAGCACCTCAAGTTCATCTTCGCCACGACCGAGCCCGAGAAGGTCATCGGGACCATCCGGTCGCGTACGCACCACTACCCCTTCCGGCTCGTGCCGCCGGGGACCCTGCGGGACTACCTCGCCGAGGTGTGCGGCAAGGAGGACATCCCCGTCGAGGAAGGCGTGCTGCCCCTGGTGGTGCGCTCCGGTGCCGGTTCCGTGCGTGACTCCATGTCCGTCATGGACCAGCTGCTCGCCGGGGCGGGGGCAGAGGGTGTGACGTATGCCATGGCCACCTCTCTCCTCGGCTACACCGACGGGTCCCTGCTCGACTCCGTCGTCGAGGCCTTCGCCACCGGGGACGGAGCCGCCGCCTTCGAGGTCGTCGACCGCGTCATCGAGGGGGGCAACGACCCGCGCCGGTTCGTCGCCGACCTGCTGGAGCGGCTGCGGGACCTGGTGATCCTCGCGGCCGTCCCGGACGTCGCGGAGAAGGGGCTCATCGACGCGCCCGTCGACGTCCTCGAACGTATGCAGGCCCAGGCCTCCACGTTCGGCGCCGCCGAGCTGAGCCGCGCCGCCGACCTCGTCAACGCGGGCCTCACCGAGATGCGCGGCGCCACCTCGCCCCGCCTCCAGCTGGAACTCATCTGCGCCCGCGTCCTGCTCCCCGCCGCCTACGGCGACGAGCGATCCGTGATGGCCCGCCTCGACCGCCTAGAGCGCGGCGTGAACTTCTCGGCCGGCGCCGGCGCCCCCGCCGTGGGGTACGTCCCCGGCCCCGAGGCCCACATGGGTATGGCCGCGGGTGGAGCGGGTGCGGGTACGGGTGGAGTGACGGGTACGGGTGGAGCGGGTGGTGCCGAGGGTGGTGCGCCGGTGCCGCCCGGTGGTGGTCCTGCCGCCGCACGTGCGGCCGTACGGGGCTCGGGCGGGACGCCGGCGGTGACCGGCGCTCCGGCTGCTGCCGCTCCGGCCGCACCCGCTCCGGTGGTTCCGGCAGCTTCGGCGGTTCCCGCGGCCCCTGCGGCTGCCGCCCCCGCCCCCGCTGCTCCCAGCCCCGACGCGGCGCCCCCCGCTCCGTCGGCGCCCGCTCCCGCAGGGCCCTCCGCCGCCGCCCCCGGCGCCTGGCCCACCGCCGCCCCGGCCGGTGGCGGTCGGCGGCCCGGTGGCTGGCCCACGGCCGCTCAGGCGGGCGCGCAGCAGGGCCAGGCCCCGGCGGCCCAGCCCGCTCAGCAGCCCCAGGCGCCCGCCGCCGCACCGCAGAGCCACACCCCGGCGCCGCCCCCGGCCCCGGCCGCCCCCGCCGGTGGCCTCGACCCCCGCATGCTGTGGCCGAACATCCTGGAGGCCGTCAAGAACCGCCGCCGCTTCACGTGGATCCTGCTCAGCCAGAACGCGCAGGTGGCCGGCTTCGACGGCACCACTCTCCAGCTCGGCTTCGTCAACGCCGGTGCCCGCGACAACTTCGCGAGCAGCGGCAGCGAGGACGTGCTGCGGCAGGCGCTGGCCGAGCAGTTCAACGTGCAGTGGAAGATCGACGCGATCGTCGACCCCTCGGGCGGCTCCGCACCCCCGCCGTCCGGCGGGGCGCCGGGCTTCGGCGGAGGCGGTGGAGGCGGCGGTGGCGGCGGCGGTGGTGGCGGTGGTGGCGGTGGCCAGGCTTACGGCGGTGCGCCCGGCGGCGGTGGTTACGGCGCCCCCGCCACGTCGCGCCCCGCCCCGGCCCAGCCGTCCGCCCCGGCGCCCGGCGCATCCCAGGGCAGCGCCCCGGCGGCCCCGGCACCGGCCACGTCGGCTCCCCGGCCGGCAGCCGCTCCGGAACCGCCCCCGGTCGCCCCCGAGGACGACACCCCCGAGGACGACGACCCCGACCTCGACGAGTCCGCCCTGTCCGGCCACGAACTGATCGTGCGGGAGCTGGGCGCGACGGTCATGGAGGAGTTCTCCAACGAGTGACCGACGAATGACCTGATGGGTGGCCGGATGGGTGACCGACGAGTGCCCCGATCAGTGACCAGCGAATGACCCGATGCGCGACCGACGAGTGACCCGATCAGTGACCGGGGTCGGCGCCCGGTGCCCGGCCCACGCGCTTCCGCCCCCTTTGTAGGAACATACGGTTTCCCCGCCTGCCGGTCTTCGGTGACCCAGCCGATAGGCTGACCCCCGTGAAGGTCCTCGTCATCGGCAGCGGCGCCCGCGAACACGCCCTGTGCCGCTCCCTGTCCCTCGACCCCGACGTCACCGCGCTGTACTGCGCCCCCGGCAATGCCGGTATCGCCGAGGTCGCCGAGCTGCACCCGGTCGACGCGCTCGACGGCAAGGCCGTGGCCGCGCTGGCCGTCGACCTCGGTGCCGAACTCGTCGTCGTCGGCCCGGAGGCCCCGCTGGTCGCCGGGGTCGCCGACGCCGTGCGCGAGGCGGGCATCCCCGTCTTCGGCCCCTCCGGGGAGGCCGCGCGGCTGGAGGGCTCCAAGGCCTTCGCCAAGGACGTCATGGCGGGGGCCGGGGTGCCGACCGCCCGGTCGTACGTCTGCACCACGGCCGAGGAGGCCGCCGAGGCACTCGACGCCTTCGGTGCCCCCTACGTCGTCAAGGACGACGGGCTGGCCGCCGGCAAGGGCGTCGTCGTCACGGACGACATCGAGGCCGCCAAGGCGCATGCGGCCGCGTGCGAGCAGGTCGTCATCGAGGAGTTCCTCGACGGCCCGGAGGTGTCGCTCTTCGCGATCACCGACGGCCTGACCGTCGTACCGCTCCAGCCCGCCCAGGACTTCAAGCGCGCCCTGGACGGCGACGAGGGCCCGAACACGGGCGGCATGGGCGCGTACTCCCCGCTGCCGTGGGCGGCCCCGACGCTGGTGGACGAGGTGCTGCGCACGGTGCTGCAGCCGACCGTCGACGAGATGCGCCGGCGCGGCACCCCCTTCTCCGGGCTTCTGTACGCCGGTCTCGCGATCACCTCGCGCGGGATCCGGGTCATCGAGTTCAACGCCCGCTTCGGCGACCCCGAGACCCAGGTCGTGCTGGCCCGGCTGAGGACCCCGCTGTCCGGTGTGCTGCACGCCGCCGCGACGGGCACCCTGGACGACCTGGCGCCGCTGCGCTGGAGCGGGGACGCGGCCGTCACCGTGGTCGTCGCCTCGCACAACTACCCGGACACCCCGCGCACCGGCGACCCGATCACCGGTCTGGACGAGGTGGCCGCCCAGGATGCCCCGGACGCGTACGTCCTGCACGCCGGCACCCGGCGCGAGGGCGACTCCGTCGTCAGCGCGGGCGGCCGCGTGCTGTCCGTCACGGCCACCGGCGAGAACCTCTCCCAGGCCCGCGAGCGGGCGTACCGGGCGGTGGCCCGTATCGGCCTCGACGGCTCCCAGCACCGCACGGACATCGCCGCGAAGGCGGCACAGGCGTAAAGCGCACGCGCGTTACGCACACGGGCAAGGCGCCCTGTGCGTAACGCACCCGCGTAAGGTGCCTGTGCGTAACGCACCCGCGTAATGCACACGCTTTACGCACACACCCCGCACGCACCCAGGCCCCGGATTCCGCCCGCGAATCCGGGGCCTGATCTTTGCTTTCTGTCACGCACCTCTGACCAAAGCCATTCCATCGAGTGAGCAATCGGCCATCCGGCTGACTTGGGCCGGAGCCCCAACTAGGGTGCGGCGCAAGTGTTCCGGCACTTGGCCCACCGGCATTGCGATGTCAGTGACGGGTGTCACAGTGGGGGAGTGGGCAACGCCAGGACAGCGCGTGATCGGCAGGGAGGGGGCGAGATCCGCTCATGACCGGAATCGGTGCGGAAGCGGGCGCGCAGGCCGCGCGCTCCCGGGCCCTGGCCGTGCTGCGCGTCCGGGGCCGGGCGCTGGCCGTGGCCGTGCTGCCCGCGGCCACCGAGGTGATCCTGCTGACCGGCGGTTCCACGGGGCATCTCGTCGGCCGGGGCTGGGACGTGGCCCGCTGGGTCGTGGGCGCGCTCGCCGTGTTCGTGCTGCTGGTCGCCGCCGGTATCGCCGCGGTCGTGGCCCGCGCGCGCCCCGCCGTGACCCCCACGGTCGCGATCCCGGAGAAGTCCGCCCCGGACCTGTACCGGCTGGTGCGCGACCTCGCCGACCGGCTGGACGTCCCCGCCCCCTCGGCCATAGCGCTCACCCCGGACTGCGACAGCTGGCTGGAGGACCGCACCCACCCCGCGCACGGCCCGCCCCCGTCGCGGGCGCACGACGAGATAGCGGGTCCCGGTTCCGGCTCCCACGCCCGCCACCGGGCCGTCGCCGCGCCGGTCCTCGTCATCGGCTCCCCGTTCCTGTGGTGGATGCGCGTCGGTGAGCTGCGCGCGGTCCTCGCGCCGGTCGTCGCCGGTACGGGACCCTCCGCGCACCCGGACATATTCGCCGCCCGCCGTTTCGTGCGCGGTCTCGACGCCGCGGTGGCCGTCGCCGCCACTCCGGGCCGCTGTCCGCTGGCCCGGGGCGTGTGCGCGGCGCTCGGCTGGGTGCCCCGGCTGCTGCTGCGGGCCTGCCGGGACCATGCCGTCCTGATGGAGCGCGGGGTCGCGGCGGCGGCTGCCGAGCGCGCCCAGGCGGTCGACTACGGCCTGCGGATCGTCGCCCAGGAGCAGGTCGGGCTCGCCTACGCGGGCTGGGACCGGCTGCTGACCAGGGTGGCGCTGCCCGCGTGGCGCATGGGGCGCTGGCCCTCCCGGCTGGACGCGGGCGTGGTGGCCGCGCTGACCGAGCTGTCCCGCCGTGACCGTCTGGCCGAGGGCTTCGCCTCCCGGCTCGGCGAACGCCCCGCCTGCGACCTGCTGGAGGAGCCCGGGTTGGCGGACGAGGCCGCCTCCCTGCTCGCCGCCCGCCTCTTCCACGGCGGCCCCGCCGAGTCCGGCCCGCAGTGGTCGCCGGTGGACTGGACGGCGTACCCGGAGGAGGTCGTCGACCGCACCTGGCGCGCCGACGCGGCCCGCCTCCACCGCGTCCTCGACGCCCTCGGCGTCCGCCCCGCCGCCGGCCCGGCGACCCCGAACCCCGGCGCCACCCTGGCCCGCGTCCTGGACCACCTCGCCGAACCCCACGCGCCCGAACCCCACGCGCCCGAACCCCACGCGCCCGAACCTCACGCGTCCGGTCCCGCACCGGCCGCGGACACGGCCCACGCCGCCGAGCCCGTACCCACCCACCTCGGGGCGGACGGCCACGAGGACGGATACCCCGACGGTGCGGACGCCCCCGACCGCCCCGACCGCCCCGACCGCCCCGACCGCCCCGATCTCCTCCCTGACGGACCTGACGGACCTGACGGACCTGACGGACCTGACGGACCTGCCGGTCTCGGCGACCACGGCGACCCAGTCGGCCTGGACGACCCCGACGACCCCGACGACCCCGACGACTCCGACGACCCCTCCACCGAACGCAGCGCCGCCCTCGCCGCCGGCCTGAGCGCCGCGCTCGCCCGGGAGGAGGTGTGCGAGCCGAAGGACGCGACCGCGACCGGGCCCGCCGGCGCGCTCTGGGACGACGGCGCCCTCCCGCTGTTCCCGCTGCAGCCCCCGCGCACCGGGCGGGAGTTGCTCGCCGACCACGTCACCGCGATGGTGTGCTGTGCCGCCGTCGACACGGCCGGCGCGGTTCCCGGCCTGGACTGGCTGGACGGCCCGTCCCTGCTGCTGGACGGCGAGCGGGCCGCCGACCTCGCGCCGAAGGTGCTCAGCCTGATCGAGGAGGGAGACCCGGGCCCGCTGCGCGACTGGCTGGCCGCGTCCGGCATACGCCCGGAGAAGCCGGTCCGCCTGGTCTGACCCCGCCCGGACCCCGCCGTACCGGAGTGGCGTCTTCCAATTAAGGTCAATTCGCAACGAACAGTGACCAAACCCGTGCTTTATGTGATGTGCTGGACCGACCGCGCATATGGCAAGGGCGCGCGACATACGACAGCACCTCCACGCACGACCGGCACGGAGGACCGCCCGAACCGGCGCATCGACACACCACCGACGCAGACACACCACCGACGCAGACGCACCACCGACGCAGACGCACTGCCGACGCGGACACGCCACCACCATCAACGCACTGCCGACGCAGACACACCACTGACACCGACGCACTGCCGACACCGACGCACCGCCGACACTGCCGACGGGGGCACGAGGGAGGGGAGCGGCCATGGCCTCGGACCACATCCGCCGCTGGGAGTCCGGAGCACTCGCGCACGCGGTCACCGATCCTTTCGGCCTGGGCCCGGTTCCCTGGCTGCGCGGCAGCGAGACGTACTTCGACGACACCGGCCAGGTCGTCCCCTGGTACGTCGACGCCACCCAGCAGCACACCAGCACGGCGGCCGCACGCGTCCCCGCGCCGCGCACGTCGGGCCCCGGCCCCCGTTCCGCCGACGACGTGCACCGCCAGATCAAGGGGTTCACCTCCAGCGGGGCGGTCGCGCCCGGCGAGGCGATCGACTTCCACATCACGGTCGACCCGCCCCAGCAGTTCAGCGTGGACATCTACCGGATCGGCCACTACGGCGGCGACGGCGCCTCGAAGATCACCACGAGCCCCCGGCTGTCCGGCATCGTCCAGCCCCCGCCGCTGACCGCCGACCGCACGGTCTCCTGCCACCACTGGTGGCTGTCCTGGCGCCTCCAGGTGCCCGCCCACTGGAGCGTCGGTGCCCACGTGGCCGTCCTCACCACCGCCGACGGCTACCGCTCACACGTGCCCTTCACGGTCCGCGACACCCGCCGCGCCGACCTGCTCCTGCTGCTGCCCGACGTCACCTGGCAGGCGTACAACCTCTACCCGGAGGACGGCCACACCGGCGCCAGCCTCTACCACGCCTGGGACGCGAAGGGCCGGCTGCTCGGCGAGGCCGACGCGGCCACCACGGTCTCCTTCGACCGCCCGTACGCGGGCGCGGGCCTGCCCCTGCACGTCGGCCACGCCTACGACTTCATCCGCTGGGCCGAGCGCTACGGCTACGACCTCGCCTACGCCGACGCCCGTGACCTGCACGCAGGCCGCGTCGACCCGAGCCGCTACCGGGGCCTGGTCTTCCCCGGCCACGACGAGTACTGGTCGGTGCCGATGCGCCGCGCCGTCGAGGACGCCCGCGACCGGGGCACCTCACTGGTCTTCCTCTCCGCCAACACCATGTACTGGCAGGTGGAGTTGGGCCCCTCCCCGTCCGGCGTCCCCGACCGGCTGCTGACCTGCCGCAAGCGCAAGGGCCCCGGAAGGCCGGTGCTGTGGCGCGAGATCGACCGGCCCGAGCAACAGGTGGTCGGCATCCAGTACGCGGGCCGGGTGCCCGAACCCTCCCCGCTGGTCGTCCGCAACGCCGGCCACTGGCTGTGGGACGCGACGGGCGCGCACGAGGGCGACGAGATCGACGGCCTGGTCGCCGGGGAGGCCGACCGCTACTTCCCGCGCACCGCGCTCCCCGACCACGAGGAGCGCATCCTGCTCGCGCACTCCCCCTACACCGACAACGACGGCGTCCTGCGCCACCAGGAGACCTCCCTCTACCGCGCCCCCTCCGGCGCCTGGGTCTTCGCCGCCGGCACCTTCGCCTGGTCCCCGTCCCTCGACCGCCCCGGCCATGTGGAAAGCCGCATCCAGCGAGCCACGGCGAACCTGCTGGACCGTATCTGCAAGCGCGACTGAGACCGCGAGCGAACGCGCGACGGAACCCCGACCGAACGCGCGACGGAACCGGGAACGGACCACGACCGACCCCTGGCCGAAACCGATCGCCCTGATAAGGGAGAATCGAGGCACTTGGTCATATCCACGGGGAGGAACCGTGTCCGGATTCGTAGAAAAGCCCGAGCCGATCCAGGTTCCGGGCCTGGTGCACCTGCACACCGGAAAGGTGCGCGAGCTGTACCAGAACGAGGCGGGCGACCTCGTGATGGTCGCCAGTGACCGTATGTCGGCCTACGACTGGGTGTTGCCCACGGAGATCCCCGACAAGGGCCGCGTTCTCACCCAGTTGTCCCTGTGGTGGTTCGACCAGCTCCGCGATCTCGCGCCCAACCATGTGATCAGCACCGAGCTGCCCGAGGGCGCTCCGGCCGACTGGGCGGGCCGCACGCTGATCTGCAAGTCCCTGCGGATGGTCCCGGTCGAGTGCGTGGCCCGCGGCTATCTCACCGGCTCCGGGCTGCTGGAGTACAACGAGTCCCGGACCGTGTGCGGCCTCGCCCTGCCCGAGGGTCTGGTCGACGGCTCCGAGCTGCCCGGCCCGATCTTCACCCCGGCCACCAAGGCCGAGGTCGGCGAGCACGACGAGAACGTCTCCTACGAGGAGGTCGCCCGCCAGGTCGGCGCCGAGACCGCCGCCCAGCTGCGTCAGGCCACCCTCGCCGTCTACGGCCGTGCCCGGGGCATCGCCCGGGACCGGGGCATCATCCTGGCGGACACCAAGTTCGAGTTCGGCTTCGAGGCAGACACCCTCGTCCTCGCGGACGAGGTCCTCACCCCGGACTCCTCCCGCTTCTGGCCGGCCGACCAGTGGGAGCCGGGCCGCGCGCAGTCGTCGTACGACAAGCAGTTCGTCCGCGACTGGCTGACCTCGGCCGAGTCCGGCTGGGACCGCAGGAGCGAGCAGCCGCCGCCGGCGCTGCCGCAGCAGGTCGTGGACGCGACGCGGCAGAAGTACGTGGAGGCCTACGAGCGCCTCACCGGCTTGAGCTGGTCGTAGCCCGGACACCGAAGAACCCGAACGCGAAAGGCCCCCGGTGGAAACCGGAGGCCTTTCGTCATGGAGCGGACGACGAGGCTCGAACTCGCGACCTCAACCTTGGCAAGGTTGCGCTCTACCAACTGAGCTACGTCCGCACTGCGCCGTGGCGCGAGAGCAACTATAGCAACCCCGCAGGGGTGCAACGAACCGCCGTGGAGTGGGACTGCCACGCGAGCCACTTGGGCACCACGCCCCGCCGATCGCCCCGGGGGTCGCAGACCCCGTCAGTGATCTCCCTCACGTGATCGCGTGATGCCGAGATCGCACGATGTCGTGACCGCGCGACGCCGCGATCGTGCGACGCCGCGATCGTGCGACACGGAACGAAAAAACCCCGGTCCGAAGACCGGGGTTTTCCTGGAGCGGACGACGAGGCTCGAACTCGCGACCTCAACCTTGGCAAGGTTGCGCTCTACCAACTGAGCTACGTCCGCACTGCCCCCGACCGGCTCCCACCGATCGGTGCGAGCACCAGCCTACCTGATCCACAAGAGTGGTCATGACGACCGGTGCCAGAGCGGGTGACAGGAATTGCACACTGCGCCTTCCCCCTGGAAGGGGGATGTTCTGCTACTGAACTACACCCGCACGGTCCGTGGGATCCGGCCTTCCGGCCTCGCCCCTCGGCGTGTCCCAGACATTAGCTGATCCGCAGGGGGGTAACGCAAGTCGGCTCCCCCGAGGCCGCGGGCCGGCTCTCCCGCGGCCGGGAACGAGGTCAAGTGAACGGCTCCCAGGGCCCGCTGACGGACCCTGAGGAGCTGCCCCTTCGCGGGCTCACTGGGCGGAGCTGAACGCCTCGTAGACCTTCTTCGGGATACGTCCGCGCGTCGGGACGTCCATCTTGTTGGCCTGGGCCCAGGCGCGGACGGCCGCCGGGTCGGGCGCGACCTCCGTCTGCTTGTACGCCTTGCCGGACCGCGACCGCTTGCGGCCGGCCTCCACGTAGGGCGCGAGCGCCTTGCGCAGTTTCTTGGCGTTGGTTTCGTTCAGGTCGATCTCGTACGACTTGCCGTCCAGCGCGAAGGCGATCGTTTCCGCCGCTTCCGAGCCGTCGATGTCGTCAAAGAGAGTGACCACGACCTTTTGCGCCACGAATATCGGTCCCTTCGTGCGGCACGTCGATACAGCTCACGGCGATGACGTGCCGAGTATCGGCTATTGCCAATTCATTTGTACAGTGCCCGGCATTGCATTGTGAAGCCCGACTAAATCCGTCCGCGTGTCCGGGTGCAATAGATGTCGTGGACGAACCGTAGAACTTTCCCAGAACTTTTCACGGTGATCCGCGTTCGACACCCGATCGTGATGCGCCTCACGTAGTTTCCTCCAACTCTACTCGCGTAGAAATTTTGTGCGGGTAGTCTGAAGGAACCTGCTCAGCACCACACACCGGGAGTGCCAGTGGCACGCGTCGTAGTCGACGTCATGCTCAAGCCGGAGATCCTCGACCCCCAGGGCCAGGCGGTCCAGCGTGCGCTGCCGCGTCTGGGTTTCGAAGGGATCTCGGACGTCCGTCAGGGAAAGCGTTTCGAACTGGAAGTTGACGGGCCGGTCGACGAGGCCGCCCTCGCCCGCATCCGCGATCTTGCGGAATCCTTCCTCGCCAACACCGTGATCGAGGACTTCATCGTCAAGGTGGAAGACCCCGCGGAAGTCGCGGAGGCGGCCAAGTGACCGCTCGTATTGGCGTCGTCACTTTCCCGGGAAGTCTCGACGACCGGGACACCCAGCGCGCGATCCGTCTCGCGGGCGCCGAACCCGTCGCCCTGTGGCACAAGGACAAGGACCTCAAGCAGGTCGACGCCGTGGTGCTGCCCGGCGGTTTCTCCTACGGCGACTATCTGCGGGCCGGTGCCATCTCCCGGTTCTCGCCGGTGATGGAGACCGTCATCGCGCAGGCGAAGGCCGGCCTGCCGGTCCTCGGTATCTGCAACGGATTCCAGGTCCTCACCGAGGCCCACCTCCTTCCGGGTGGCATGCTCGGCAACGACCACCTCCACTTCATCTGCCGCGACCAGAAGCTGCGGGTGGAGAACGCGGGGACGGCCTGGACCGGCGACTACCGCCAGGGCCAGGAGATCCACATTCCGCTGAAGAACATGGACGGCCGGTACGTCGCCGACGAGTACACGCTCGACAAGCTGGAGGCGGAGGGCCGGGTCGTCTTCCGCTACGTGGACTTCAACCCGAACGGCTCGCTGCGGGACATCGCCGGCATCACCAACGAGGCCGGGAACGTCGTCGGTCTCATGCCGCACCCCGAGCACGCCGTCGAGCCGCTGATCGGCACCGGCCGCACCGACGGCCTCCCGTTCTTCACCTCGATCCTCAAGAAGCTGGTCAACGCATGAGCCGCACGCCCTCCCGTCTCCCACCACCGCCCTCAACGGAGGCCCTTCGGGCCGCCCCCAGGATTCTGGACACGGTCGAGCACGCGGCCGCGACCCCCGACGTCGCGCTGCCCTGGGCCGAACTCGGTCTGAAGAAGGACGAGTACGAGCGCGTGGTGGAGATCCTCGGCCGCCGCCCGACCGGCGCCGAACTCGCCATGTACTCGGTCATGTGGTCCGAGCACTGCTCGTACAAGTCCTCCAAGGTGCACCTGCGCCAGTTCGGTGAGAAGGCGCCCCAGTCGGACGCCATGCTCGTCGGTATCGGCGAGAACGCCGGTGTGGTGGACGTCGGCCAGGGTTACGCCGTGACCTTCAAGGTCGAGTCGCACAACCACCCGTCCTACGTCGAGCCCTACCAGGGCGCGGCCACGGGCGTCGGCGGCATCGTCCGCGACATCATCGCGATGGGCGCCCGCCCGGTGGCGGTCGTGGACCCGCTGCGCTTCGGCGCGGCCGACCACCCCGACACCAAGCGCGTGCTGCCCGGCGTCGTCGCCGGCATCGGCGGCTACGGCAACTGCCTGGGCCTGCCCAACATCGGCGGCGAGGTCGTCTTCGACTCCTGCTACCAGGGCAACCCGCTGGTCAACGCCGGTGCCATCGGCGTCATGAAGCACGAGGACATCCACCTCGCGAAGGCCTCGGGCGCCGGCAACAAGGTCATCCTGTACGGGGCCCGGACCGGCGGCGACGGCATCGGCGGCGCCTCGATCCTCGCCTCGGAGACCTTCGACGACGCGAAGCCCTCGAAGCGTCCGGCCGTCCAGGTCGGCGACCCCTTCCAGGAGAAGCTCCTCATCGAGTGCACCCTGGAGGCCTTCAAGGAGAAGCTCGTCGTCGGCATCCAGGACCTGGGTGCGGCGGGCCTGTCGTGCGCGACGAGCGAGCTGGCGTCCAACGGCTCCGGCGGCATGAGCGTGACCCTGGACGACGTCCCGCTGCGCGACTCGACGCTCTCGCCCGAGGAGATCCTCATGAGCGAGTCGCAGGAGCGCATGTGCGCCGTGGTCGAGCCGGAGAAGGTCGGCCGCTTCCTGGAGATCTGCGAGAAGTGGGACGTCATCGCCACCGTCATCGGTGAGGTGACCGACGGCGACCGCCTTGAGATCTTCTGGCACGGCGAGAAGATCGTGGACGTCGACCCGCGCACGGTCGCGCACGACGGCCCGGTCTACGAGCGCCCGTACGCGCGCCCGGACTGGCAGGACGCCCTCCAGGCCGACGACGCGAACAAGCTGCCGCGCCCGGCGACGAGCGAGGAGCTGAAGGACCAGGTCCTGAAGCTGGTGTCCTCCCCGAACCAGGCCTCCAAGAAGTGGATCACGTCCCAGTACGACCACTTCGTGCAGGGCAACACCGTCCTCGCCCAGCCCGAGGACTCCGGCATGATCCGTGTCGACGAGGAGAGCGGCCTCGGCGTCGCGATCGCGACGGACGGCAACGGCCGCTACGCCAAGCTGGACCCGTACACGGGCGCCCAGCTGGCCCTGGCCGAGGCCTACCGGAACGTGGCGACCACGGGTGCGAAGCCCCTCGCCGTCTCGGACTGCCTGAACTTCGGCTCCCCCGAGGACCCGGCGGTGATGTGGCAGTTCGCGGAGGCCGTGCGCGGTCTCGCGGACGGCTGCCTGCAGCTCGGCACCCCGGTGACCGGCGGCAACGTCTCCCTCTACAACCAGACGGGCGAGGCGGCCATCCACCCCACCCCGGTCGTCGCGGTCCTGGGTGTCATCGACGACGTCGCCCGCCGCACGCCGGTCGCCTTCCAGGAGGAGGGCCAGCTGCTCTACCTCCTCGGCGACACCCGTGAGGAGTTCGGCGGCTCGGCCTGGTCCCAGGTCGTCCACGACCACCTCGGCGGTCTGCCTCCGCAGGTCGACCTGGAGCGTGAGCGGCTGCTGGGCGACATCCTGATCTCCGCCTCCCGCGACGGCATGATCGACTCCGCGCACGACCTGTCCGACGGCGGTCTGGTCCAGGCGGTCGTCGAGTCGGCGCTGCTCGGCGGCAAGGGCGCCCGCCTGGTCGTCCCCGACGGCCTGGACGCCTTCACCTTCCTCTTCTCCGAGTCGGCCGGCCGCGCGGTCGTCGCCGTGCCGCGCTCCGAAGAGGTCCGCTTCAACGACATGTGCGGTGCGCGGGGCCTGCCCGTCACCCGCATCGGTGTCGTGGACGGCGACTCGGTCGAGATCCAGGGCGAGTTCAGCCTGTCGCTGGCCGAGCTGCGCGAGGCCCACGAGGGCACGATCCCGGCGCTGCTGGCGTAAGCGACCAGTACGACGCGAGGGCCCGCCCGGTGACATCCGGGCGGGCCCTTCGCGCGTGTCGACCTCCGGCCCACCCCTCCAGGCCTGCGTCCGGGACCGGGGTTTCACACCGTGGCCGCCTCCCGGACCGGCGGTTCGGCCTGTGCCGGGCCGGGCTTCGGCAGGCGCAGGGCCAGCAGCAGGCACAGCACCATCACCGCGGCGCCGCACAGGAACACCGTGTCCATGGCGGAGACGAACGCGCTCACGCCCTGGGCGCGGGCCGGGCCGTGCAGGGCGGCGAGGGAGCCGACGTCGCCGGGGCCGTCGTAGAGGCGGTCGATGAGGGTGCCGAAGAGGGCGGCGCCGAGGGCGGTGCCGAGGGTCTGGAAGAAGCGGATGGCGGTGGTGGCGACGCCGAGCTGCTCGCGGGGCGCGGCCTGCTGGACGAGCAGGATCAGCTGGCCGAGGAGCTGGCCGAAGCCGAGGCCGACGAGCAGGAGCGCGGCGCGCAGCTGCCAGAACGAGGTGCCGGTGCCGGTGGTGGCGAGGAGCAGGAAGGCGGCCGTCGTGACGGTGGCCCCGCTGATCACGAACGTCCGCTCGGTCCAGCCGCGTGCCGTGAGCCGGCCGGTGACGACACCGATGGCCGTGATGCCGGCCGCCATCGGGATCAGGAACATCCCGGCGGAGGAGCTGGCGACGCCCCGGGCGACCTGGAGGTAGACCAGGACGTAGTAGATGGCGCCGGTCATGGCCACGCCCATCAGGCCCTGGAGGGCGAAGCCGAGGCGCAGTTCGGGGACGCGGAACAGCGCGGGCGGCAGGATCGGTTCCGCGGCGGTGGCCTGCCGGCGCAGGAACAGGGCGAGCGTGGCGAGGCAGGCCAGGGTCAGGCCGAGGATCTGCGGGGAGGTCCAGGCGTACTGGCTGCCGCCCCACTGGGTCACCAGCAGCAGGGTGCTGGAGAAGGCGGCGGCGAGGGCCGCGCCGGGGAAGTCGATCGCGCGGGTGAGGGTGGTGCGCGGAAGCCTGATGACGACGGCGGCGGTGGCGAGGGCGGCGAGGCCGAGGGGCAGGTTGATGAAGAAGGCCCAGCGCCAGCTCGCGTGGTCGGCGAGGAAGCCGCCGAGCCACGGCCCCACGGCCATACCGCCGCCGGCGAGGATCCCGCCGGTGCCCGCGCTCTTGTTCCTCTTCTCGCCGGGCCCGCTGAGCTGGGCGATCACGACCATCGTGACGCTCATCAGGCCGCCCGCGCCGATGCCCTGGACGGCCCGGGAGGCGATCAGCCAGCCGAGGGTGGGGGGCCGCCCCGCACAGCGCCGAGCCGGTGAGGAAGGTGCCGAGCGCGCCGAGGAAGACGGGCTTGGCGCCGAGGACGTCGCACAGCCCGCCGTAGAGCGGGAGCATCGCGGCCGACCCCAGCGAGAACGCGGCGATCAGCCACGGGATCTTGCCGATGCCGTGGCCGGGATCGAGGTCCCGGACGATCGGGACGGTCGCCGCGGACACGATCTGGAGGTCCAGGACGGCCAGGACGATCGTCACGAGGCAGGCGAGGAAGCCGAGTTTGCGCTGAGTCGCGGTCATGGCATCACCATGGCGGGAAAACATGTACTGAGTCAATCTTTCATCTCAGGCTAAGGTTCATCCAGGCCTAAAATTCATCGCGGTAAGGTGTTCGCATGGCTGAACCGATGGGGCTGCGCGAGCGCAAGAAGCTGCAGACGGCGAGCCGGATCTACCGGGTCGCGATCGGGCTGTTCGCCGAGCGGGGCTTCGACCAGGTCTCCGTGCAGGAGATCGCCGACGCCGCCGAGGTCTCCAAGATGACCGTCTTCAACTACTTCGGCACCAAGGAGGACCTGGTCTTCCGGCCGCTGGAGGAGCACTTCGGCGACGCGGCCCGCGCGGTGCGCGAGCGGCAGCCGGGGGAGTCGGCCGTGGACGCCGTACGCCGGCAGTTCCTGGAGATGGTGGAAGGCCGTGACCCCTCGGTCGGGCTCTACCCCGAGCCGTTCGTCGGTCAGGTGCGCCAACTCGTCCAGGAGACCCCGGTGCTGATGGAGCGTGCCTTCCTCGCCGCGCAGAAGGGCACCCGGGAACTGGCCGCGCTGCTGGCCGCCGACACCGGCGACCGCATGCTCGCCACGGTCGCCGCGGCCTCCCTCAGCGCCGCCCGCAACGCCCTCGTCGAGGAGAACCACCGCCGTGTCGGCGAGGGCGAGGACCCCGACCGGGTCGCCGCCGACGCCGCCGAGCGGGCCCGGTCCGCCTTCGGCCTGGTGGAGAACGGCCTGAAGGGCTTCGCGGTCAGGGCATAGGCTCACGGCCATGCCTCCGGCCAAGAAGCGCGCCCGCAGTTACGACCCCGCCCGGACCCGTGCCGCGGTCCTCGCCCAGCTCGGCAACGTGCGGGAGGCCGTGCGCGGCCTCGGCCCCGGGCAACTGGCCCTGCCGACCCGGCTCGGCGCGTGGACGGTGCGGGAACTGGTCGCGCACATCGGCATGGCCGTCACCGCCGTTCACCGGGCCGTGGACCTGCCGGCCCCGCTCAAGGCCGACGTGACGGTCGTCCAGTGGCCCTTCGCCACCTCCGCCAACTCCGCCGCCATCGACGACTTCACCCGCACCCTGGCCGCCGAACGGACCGACCTCGACGCCTACCTCGCCGATGTCGAGCGCACCCTGCGCGAGCTGCTCGACACGCATCCGGGCACCCGGCTGCTGCGGACCAGCGCCGGCGCGATGTCCCTGGACGACTACCTGGTCACCCGGACCGTCGAACTCGTCGTCCACACCGACGACCTCAACGCGGCCGTGCCCGGTCTCGAAGCGCCCTGCGACCGGCAGGCGCTGGCCGCCGCCACCCGGCTGCTCGCCGACGCCCTCGCCGTGAAGGCGCCCGGCGCCTCCACCGAGGTGCGGGTGCCGCCGTTCGCGGTCGTGCAGTGCGTCGAGGGGCCCCGGCACACCCGCGGCACCCCGCCCAACGTCGTGGAGACCGACCCGCTGACCTGGATCCGGCTCGCCACCGGCCGTCTGGCCTGGGCGGACGCCCTCCAGTCGGCGAGGGTCAGCGCCGGCGGGGAGCGGGCGGACATCGGCGGACTGCTGCCGGTCATGTCCTGACGGGCGTCGGCAGGCAGCCGTCAGTCTGCTGGAACCGGTCGCGCGGGTTTGATGGAACCGGTCGCGCGGGTTGATGGAACCGGTCGCGCGGACGGGCCGTCGAATGCGTATGAACCGGTACAAGCAGCGTACGAATCTGGTGGCGGCGGGCGTGCTCGTGCCGCTCGTGCTGGCCTGTGGCGGTGCGGCGGCGGAGAGTGGGGCCATGAGTGAGCAGCGGCCCCGGCAGGCCGTGACCGGGATCGACTGGCGTGTCGACGGCCTCACCGCCGGCGGCGAGTCCCTGCGCGCGCCCGCCGTCGCGCGTCTGCGCATCGGCGAGGACGGCAAGGCGGGCGGCAACCTCGGCTGCAACCACTTCAGCGCCGACGCCACCGTGCGCGGCGACCGGATCACGATCGGGAACGTCCGCACGACCAGGATGGCCTGCGCCGAACCCCGCATGACCTTCGAGCGGGCCCTCGCCCGCGCCCTCACCACCGGCACCCTCACCGCACGCGCCGACGACGGGAAACTGACCCTCACCAACGGCGACGGAGACCGGGTCCTGCTGAGCCGCGACGCCCCCGAATGATGTGCGACGCCTCACTCGCACACGGGGTGAAGAGCCCCCCGACCCCACCCCCACAGCCGCCCCAAAGCACCGAACCTCCCCGAGACGTAGCCGCTGACCTGCGAAAACGCGGAAACCGACAAGGTGATCACCAAGGCGGGCGGCGTGCGGGCCGCACATCCCCAATTCGGACCAGTGGTCGACCTCGCCTACACTCGGTGGCGTGCCACGTGGTGACGGTCGACTCAATCACGATCTGCTTCCCGGCGAAAAAGGCCCCCAGGACGCTTGCGGCGTCTTCGGTGTCTGGGCTCCTGGTGAAGAGGTCGCAAAGCTCACGTACTTCGGGCTCTACGCCCTCCAGCATCGAGGCCAGGAATCCGCGGGTATCGCGGTCAGCAACGGCTCTCAGATCCTCGTCTTCAAGGACATGGGCCTCGTGTCCCAGGTCTTCGACGAGACCTCCCTCGGTTCCCTCCAGGGTCATATCGCGGTCGGACACGCCCGCTACTCGACCACCGGCGCCTCCGTGTGGGAGAACGCCCAGCCGACGTTCCGCGCCACCGCGCACGGCTCGATCGCGCTCGGCCACAACGGAAACCTGGTCAACACGGCCGAACTCGCCGAGATGGTCGCCAAGCTCCCCAAGGACGGCAACGGCCGCTCCACCCGGGTCGCGGCCACCAACGACACCGACCTGCTCACGGCCCTGCTGGCCGCCCAGGTCGACGAGGACGGCAAGCCGCTGACCATCGAGGAGGCCGCCCACACGGTCCTCCCGCAGGTCAAGGGCGCCTTCTCCCTCGTCTTCATGGACGAGCACACCCTCTACGCCGGCCGTGACCCGCAGGGCATCCGCCCGCTGGTCCTCGGCCGCCTGGAGCGCGGCTGGGTCGTCGCCTCCGAGTCCGCCGCCCTGGACATCTGCGGCGCCAGCTTCGTGCGGGAGATCGAGCCCGGCGAGTTCGTCGCCATCGACGAGAAGGGCCTGCGCACCTCCCGGTTCGCGGAAGCGAAGCCCAAGGGCTGTGTCTTCGAGTACGTGTACCTGGCCCGCCCGGACACCGACATCGCCGGCCGGAACGTGTACCTCTCCCGCGTGGAGATGGGCCGCCGGCTCGCCAAGGAAGCCCCGGTCGACGCCGACCTGGTCATAGCGACCCCGGAGTCCGGCACCCCGGCCGCCGTCGGCTACGCGGAGGCCTCCGGCATCCCCTTCGGTGCCGGTCTGGTGAAGAACGCCTATGTCGGGCGCACCTTCATCCAGCCCTCGCAGACCATCCGCCAGCTCGGTATCCGGCTCAAGCTGAACCCGCTGAAGGAAGTCATCAAGGGCAAGCGCCTGGTCGTCGTGGACGACTCGATCGTGCGCGGCAACACCCAGCGGGCCCTGGTGCGCATGCTGCGCGAGGCGGGCGCCGCCGAGGTCCACATCCGGATCTCCTCGCCGCCCGTGAAGTGGCCCTGCTTCTTCGGCATCGACTTCGCCACCCGCGCGGAGCTGATCGCCAACGGCATGAGCATCGACGAGATCGGCACCTCGCTGGGCGCCGACTCCCTGGCCTACATCTCCATCGACGGCATGATCGACGCGACCACCATCGCCAAGCCGAACCTGTGCCGCGCCTGCTTCGACGGCGAGTACCCGATGGAGTTGCCGGACCCCGAGCTGCTCGGCAAGCAGCTCCTGGAGACCGAGCTGGCCGCAGGGCCCGCCGCCACGGCCGCGGCCGACGCGATCCGTCGCCCGTAAGCCTCGTAGAAACCAACCCGAAAGATCCCAGGCAATGTCTGAGACTGCTGTTCCCGGTGCTTCCTACGCGGCTGCCGGAGTCGACATCGAGGCGGGCGACCGCGCCGTCGAGCTGATGAAGGAGTGGGTGAAGAAGACCCGGCGCCCCGAGGTCCTCGGTGGCCTCGGCGGCTTCGCCGGCCTCTTCGACGCCTCCGCCCTCAAGCGCTTCGAGCGCCCGCTGCTCGCCTCCGCCACCGACGGCGTCGGTACGAAGGTCGACGTCGCGCGCCAGATGGGCGTGTACGACACCATCGGCCACGACCTGGTCGCCATGGTCATGGACGACATCGTGGTGTGCGGCGCCGAGCCGCTGTTCATGACCGACTACATCTGCGTCGGCAAGGTCCACCCCGAGCGGATCGCCGCGATCGTCAAGGGCATCGCGGAGGGCTGTGTGCTCGCCGGGTGCGCGCTGGTGGGCGGCGAGACGGCCGAGCACCCGGGGCTGCTGGGCGCGGACGACTTCGACGTCGCCGGCGCCGGTACGGGCGTCGTGGAGGCCGACCGGCTGCTGGGCGCGGATCTTATCCGTACGGGTGACGCGGTGATCGCCATGGCGTCCTCCGGGCTTCACTCGAACGGGTACTCCCTGGTCCGCCACGTCCTGCTGAACACGGCGGGCCTGGCCCTGGAGACGCAGATCGCGGAACTCGGCCGCACCCTCGGCGAGGAGCTGCTGGAGCCCACCAAGATCTACTCGCTGGACTGCCTGGCGCTGACCCGCACCACCGACGTGCACGCGTTCAGCCACATCACCGGCGGCGGACTCGCGGCCAACCTGGCCCGGGTCGTCCCCGACGGGCTGCACGCCACCGTGGACCGCTCCACCTGGACCCCGGGCGCGATCTTCGACCTGGTCGGCAGGACCGGGAACGTCGAGCGCCTGGAGCTGGAGAAGACCCTGAACATGGGCGTCGGCATGATGGCGGTCGTCCCGCAGGAGTCCGTCGAGGTGGCCCTGGCCACGCTGGCCGACCGCGGGGTCGAGGCGTGGGTCGCGGGCGAGATCACCGAGCGGGGCGACAAGGAGAGCGGCGCCGAGCTGGTCGGGACGTACGCGATCTAGACCCGGTCCAGCGGCGGTGCGGCCCGACCTGCGGGTAGCACAGAAGCCGGTCGGTGGCGATGCCACCGACCGGACAGGTGCTCAAAGCGAGGTCAAGCGCCGCGACGGTGCTGTGAGGGACCCTCGTCCTCATCCTCGTCGTCGTCCTCATAGAGGTCGGCGTACCGAGAGTAGAGATCGTCCTCGTCGCTCTCGTCGTCCTCGAACGGCTCGCCGTTCGGCGGCTGGCTCGAAGTCGGGTTCGACGTCGATGCGCCCAGCTCGTTGGCCAGACGCGACAGGTCAGTCCCGCCGCTGTTGTACTTCAGCTGGCGGGCGACCTTTGTCTGCTTGGCCTTGGCCCGGCCGCGCCCCATGGCTCGACCCCCTCGGTGACGGGGCTCGACGGCCCCAGAGTCTGACACGCGTTCATGATCGGAACGGACCCTCCGCGGAGAGGCCGGTCCGTAGGGCTTCCACGGTACCTGAGCCCGCGCCCATACGGTACGTCGCCCGCAGCAAGCGCGTGTGCACAGGACCCACGAGGCGCCCCGTCCTCGCTGGTCAATGGCGATTTTAACCACTTATCGGGGTACGACCCGCCGGTGGAAGTGAGAGTTCTCTCGAAGTTCCCGCCGGCGGGTACCGCTCGTGTGTGCGATCGGACACCCGATCGCGGGTCATTTACGGCTTTCCGGCGATCGCCTCGCGGTTCTCGCCGGGTGGTTCGCCGTGTGGTTCAACGGGTGGTTCAACGGGTGGTTCAACGGGCCGCGCGGGCCTCGGCCATCCGCTGTTCGGCGATCCGGTCGGCCGCGGCGGCCGGCGGAATCCCGTCCTCCTTCGCGCGTGCGAAGATCGCCAGAGTGGTGTCGAAGATCTTCGCGGCCTTCGCCCTGCACCGGTCGAAGTCGAACCCGTGCAGCTCGTCCGCCACCTGGATGACACCGCCCGCGTTCACCACGTAGTCCGGCGCGTAGAGGATCCCGCGGTCGGCGAGGTCCTTCTCCACACCCGGGTGGGCGAGCTGGTTGTTGGCGGCGCCGCACACGACCTTCGCGGTGAGCACCGGCACGCTGGCGTCGTTCAGGGCGCCGCCGAGGGCGCAGGGGGCGTAGATGTCCAGCCCCTCGACCCGGATCAGCGCCTCGGTGTCGGCGACGGCCGAGACCCCCTCGGGATGCTGGTCGAGGACGCGCCGCACGGCGTCCGCGCGCACGTCGGTGACGACGACCTCGGCGCCCTCCTCCAGCAGGTGGCGCACCAGGTGGTGGCCCACCTTGCCGACGCCCGCGACACCGACCCTGCGGCCGCGCAGCGAGGGGTCGCCCCACAGGTGCTGGGCGCAGGCGCGCATGCCCTGGTAGACACCGAAGGCGGTGAGCACGGAGGAGTCGCCGGCGCCGCCGTTCTCGGGGGAACGGCCGGTGGTCCAGCGGCACTCGCGGGCCACGACGTCCATGTCGGCGACGTACGTGCCGACGTCGCACGCCGTGACGTAACGGCCGCCGAGCGAGGCGACCATGCGCCCGTAGGCGAGCAGCAGCTCCTCGGTCTTGTCGCGCTCAGGGTCGCCGATGATCACGGCCTTCCCGCCGCCGTGGTCCAGGCCGGCCATGGCGTTCTTGTACGACATCCCGCGCGCGAGGTTGAGAGCGTCGGCGACGGCCTCGGCCTCGGTCGCGTAGGGGTAGAAGCGCGTACCGCCGAGCGCGGGGCCCAGGGCGGTGGAGTGGATGGCGATCACGGCCTTCAGGCCGGTGGCGCGGTCCTGGCAGAGCACGACCTGCTCATGGCCTCCCTGGTCCGAGTGGAACAGGGTGTGCAGGACATCAGCGGGTGCGCCGGTTACGTCGGTCACTGTGGTGACTCCTGTGTAAAGAGCGGCGAGTGGGGCTCGGTCCCCTGGGGGTCCCCCCACACTCCCGGTAGTGGGGGAGGGTGGCGGGGGTCGGGCGGACGGCCGGTGAGCCGTCCAGCATGAGCGTAGAGCCTTGCCCCACTCACCATCCGTGCAGTGTTCAGGATCACTCTCCCGCGCCGTGCGCGCACGCATGACCGTGGGACGATTTGCAGTGGTTTCGAGCCGGGTCCGATGGGGAGGGAGCAGGCGTGCCGAAGGTGTCCTCCGTGGTCGTCCCCTATGCCGCGTACTTGCGCGTCTACGAGCCGCTGGCCGCCTTCCCGGAGCCCGAGCGCACCCACTGGGCCCGCTACGCCCGCCGCCGCGACCGCCCCTCCTACCAGGACGAGCTGCGCCGCTCGCTGGCCGACCTGCTGCCCACCCCGCCCGTCGCGGTGCCGGTGCACGAGAGCAGCGACGCCTTCGTGCTGGACGTGGACGGCGTCGTCTGCGTCTGCCCCTGGCGGACCCGGCTGCGCGGCTGGCAGGCCCTCGCGGACATGGCGTCCGAGCTGCCCGCGCCGGTGCTGGACGCGGTGCTGCCGCCGGTGGTGCGCGACCAGGCCGCCCAGGACTACGAGCGCTGGCTCGCCCGCAACCCCGACGCCCGGCCCTGGATCCGCACCGCGACCTGGCAGGTCCCGCTGACCTGGTTCGTGCTGGTCTCCGACGAGGAGCGGCGCTACGACAAGGGAAGCGGCGAGGTGCCCCCGATGCTGCGCTACCGGACGCCGATGGTGCAGGCCAGGCGGCGGGTCGCGCGAGCGCTGCGCACGCTCAAGGACACCGTCGAGGAAGGGCCGTTGAGCGACGGCCTGGTCGATGTCGGCCGCTGGCTGGAGGAGTTCCACCCGCGTTCGCTGGTGGAACTGGACTACGGCGGACTGGTGCACGTCGTGCCGGCCGGCGAACTGGAGGACGACCGCTCGGCCGCGGACGTGGCCGCCGGAATCGAGGCGCTGCGCCGGGGCGACGGCCCGGCCGCCGGCGAGGCCTACGCGCGGCTGGTGGAGCGGTGGCGTGCGGTGCGGGAGTTGCGCTCCGCGAACTGAGTGACGCACGTCACGGTCGAAATACCCTCGAACAGCGTACGGTCGACGGCACTTAGACCACCTGACGGGATGTTGGTCCCGATCCGGGATTTTGTTCCCAAGGGTGACGGACGGCACTTACGGGGCTCTTGCGCCCCTTGCCGCCCCTCATGCCAAAATAGGACAAGGAGCCCGGGGAGGGCTCCTTCCGCCCAACTATGCTCCAGCCTGGGCGGAATCTCCGCATTGCACGCTTTGGGGGGTCTGGTGACTCCTGAGCGCCGCTGTGACTGATCGTCACACTGGGGTGACTGTCCGCTATGGCATGGTCCATCGGCTTCCGTCGCTGATGAACACCTGGGAGGGCAATTCCATCGGTTTGGCCGACGCGGCTGGACAGATGGTGTAGTTGTAGTGCCGAGGACAAGCCGTTCGTCCTATAACCGACTCGACTCGCGTCCGCCATTTCGGGCAACGCGGGTCAAGGTGCAGAATTTAGAGGAAAGAACCGAGAAGGTTCGGTTCTCCCGAGGAGGCCGCTCATGACCGCTCGCACCCCTGATGCCGAGCCGCTGCTGACCCCGGCTGAGGTCGCCACCATGTTCCGCGTCGACCCCAAGACGGTCACACGGTGGGCGAAGGCCGGCAAGCTCACGTCCATTCGTACGCTCGGCGGACACCGCCGCTACCGCGAGGCCGAAGTTCGTGCCCTGCTGGCGGGTATCCCGCAGCAGCGCAGCGAGGCCTGAACAACTTCATAACCGGGCAAAACGGCTGATCCCCCAACCTGCCGAGGCGCCCGGAACCCTAGCTCCAAGCGACGCGGGACCTGCCCCAACAGGGCCCACGCCCAGGCCGAAGAGAACGTTGTAGGCAAGCGACACAGGGTGCGTCGTAGATCGCGCTGGACTCCGCCGGGTCCAGCGCGATCTTTTTTGTGCGCCGGCCGGGGGGTGGCGTGCGGTCTACGCGGGTCCTCGTGAGCGGGCTTGTCGGAGTCTGGGGAGGGTTGTCGGAACGGCCGTCGCGCCACTCTCGAAGGGGGTGCAATTGCACATATTAAATCGACCGGTTGTAGGAGGGGGTTAAGCGCAGCCGTTTCAGAAACTCGTGCGGTGACTCCCGTCACACGCCGGGGTTCTTGTTGCCGTCGCCATGTGTGCGCTAATGGAGCCTGCCGTTCCATCGGCCCCTGTGCGTACGGGTGTTGGGCCGGGACCGGTCACGTCACGCGCTCTGCGCACTCCCCTCCTCCATGAATGCATCCACGGCCACCTCCATGGATTCGTTCACGACCTCGCCCACGACCTCGTCGCCGGCTTTCCGGGGGTGCGGGCCGGCGCTCATGGCCAGCCGCAGCAGCTGATGGCAGATCGGGCAGTGGCGGGTCAGATGCCGGTACGACGAGGCGGCGGACAGATGCGCCCTCAGAAGCGCCCGCGTCTCGTGCCTGGCCGATGCCGCCATACGCCACCTCCGAAGGCCGCCCAGGGGAAGCGGGGCCTGGTTTCTGGGTACCGGCGGAAAGCGACACCGTCAAGGCCGCGGGTGCCGTCCCGGCCCCGGGGCCCAACGCGAGAAGGGCCTGCTTCCGTTGCGGGTTGCGGGTTGCGGGTTCTTGGTGCTGTGCGGTCCTGGCGGGATTTGCTGTGTCTGATTGCGGCTCCGCCGCGGGCGCGGCCTGTGGGGGGACGGCGGAAGGGCCTGCTTCCGTTGCGGGTTCTTGGTGCTGTGCGGTCCTGGCGGGATTTGCTGTGTCTGATTGCGGCTCCGCCGCGGGCGCGGCCTGTGGGGAGGCAGCAGAAAGGCCCGCTTCCGTTGCCGGATGCGGGCCCTTCGTTCTATGCGGTCCTGACGGGATTTGAACCCGCGGCCTCCACCTTGACAGGGTGGCGAGCACTCCAAACTGCTCCACAGGACCAGGTTTCGCGGCGCTTGCTGGTGCGTTGCGCTGCGAGATGAGACTGTACAGGAGCGGCGGGGTCCTGGTCGAACTCACTTTATGCGGTCGGGCGATTACGGAACGGCGGCGTCGATCGCCTTCACGATGCGCTTGTCGGAGACCGGGTACGCCGTGCCCAGAGCGTGCGCGAAATAGCTGACCCGCAGCTCCTCGATCATCCAGCGGATGTCCAGGACCTGCTGCGGGACCGGGCGGCCCTGCGGGAGCTGTTCCAGCAGCCAGGCGTACTCGTCCCGCATCTCGTGGACCTTCTCCATACGGGTGGTGTCCCGCTGGACGTTCGTCGGCATCTGCTGCAGACGACGGTCGGCGGCCACCAGGTAGCGCATGAGGTCCGGCAGCCGGCGTATCCCCGCCCCGGTGACGAAACCGGGCTTCACGAGGGCGTCCAGCTGCTTGCGGACGTCCGTCAGGTTGGCCAGCAGGGTGGGGCTGTTCACGGTCTTCAGGCGGCGCTCACAGGCCTGCCAGGCGGCCAGGACCTGCTGGACCTGGCCGACCGTGCGGACCGTCGTGTCGACGATCTCCGCGCGCACCTTGTCGTACAGCTTCCGGTACGACTCCTCGTCCCACGCCGGACCGCCGAAGTCCGCGATCAGCTTGTCCGCCGCGGCCATCGCGCAGTCGTCGAACAGGGCCTGGATCGAACCGTGCGGGTTCGCGGACAGCCCGAGCTTCTGCTGATTGCTCAGCTTCTCGGACGCGAACTTCGCCGGGTTCACCGGGATGTTGCGCAGGATGAGCCGCCGGGTGCCCTTCCACATGGCCTCCGCCTGCTCGGCCTCCGTGTCGAACAGCCGCACCGAGACCGTGTCGCCGTCGTCCACCAGCGCCGGGTACGCCTTCACCGGCTGACCGGCGCGACGGGTCTCGAAGACCCGGTTGAGCGTGCCGATCGTCCAGTCCGTGAGGCCCCCGCGCTCCAGGGACTCCCCGCCCTCGCGGGAGGCCGTCGCCGCGGCAGCCTGGGACAGGGCCTTGCGCGCCTTCGGCCTCAGCTGGAGCTTGAGCGCCTCCAGGTCCTTGTCCTCGGCCAGCTTGCGGCGCCGCTCGTCGACGATACGGAAGGTGATCTTCAGATGGTCGGGGAGCCTCGCCCAGTCGAAGTCCTCCGCCTCGAAGGGCACACCGACCATCCGCTTCAGCTCACGCGCCATCGTCACGGTGAGCGGCTCCCGCAGAGGCACCGCCTTGTCCAGGAACGCCTTCGCGTAGTTCGGCGCCGGCACGTAGTGGCGCCGGATCGGCTTCGGGAGGGAGCGGATCAGCTCCGTCACGACCTCCTCGCGCAGCCCCGGGATCTGCCAGTCGAACCCCTCGTCCGTGACCTGGTTGAGGACCTGGAGCGGAACGTGCACCGTCACACCGTCGGCGTCCGCGCCCGGCTCGAACTGGTACGTCACCCGGAACGTCAGACCGCCCTGGCGCCAGGAGTCCGGATAGTCGGCCTTGGTGACCGCCTCCGCCGACTCCCGGATGAGCATCTCCCGCTCGAAGTCCAGGAACTCCGGCTGCTCCTGCCGCTTGCGCTTCCACCAGGAGTCGAAGTGGGCCCCGGAGACGACGTGTTCGGGCACCCGCTCGTCGTAGAAGTCGAACAGCGTCTCGTCGTCCACGACGATGTCCCGGCGCCGGGCCCGGTGCTCCAGCTCCTCGACCTCGCTCAGAAGCCTGCGGTTGTCCGCGTAGAACTTGTGGTGCGTACGCCAGTCGCCCTCGACCAGCGCGTTGCGGATGAACAGCTCGCGGGAGACCTCGGGGTCGATCCGCCCGTAGTTCACCTTGCGCTGCGCGACGATCGGGACGCCGTACAGCGTCACCTTCTCGTACGCCATCACCGCCGCCTCGTCCTTCTCCCAGTGCGGCTCGCTGTACGTGCGCTTCAGCAGATGCCCGGCGAGCGGCTCCACCCACTCCGGCTCGACCTTCGCGTTGACCCGCGCCCACAGCCGGCTCGTCTCCACCAGCTCCGCCGACATCACGAACTTCGGCTGCTTCCGGAACAGCGCCGAACCGGGGAAGATCGCGAACTTGGCGCTGCGGGCGCCCAGGTACTCGTTCTTGTTGCCGTCCTTCACGTCCTTCATCCCGATGTGGGAGAGGAGACCGGCGAGGAGGGAGACATGGACGCGGTCGGCCGGGGCGTCGTCCTCGTTGAGGTGAATGCCCATCTGCTTGGCGACCGTGCGCAGCTGCGTATAGATGTCCTGCCACTCCCGGATCCGCAGGAAGTTCAGGTACTCCTGCTTGCACATCCGGCGGAACGAGCTGGAGCCCCGCTCCTTCTGCTGCTCGCGGACGTACCGCCACAGGTTCAGGTACGCGAGGAAGTCGCTCGTCTCGTCCTTGAAACGGGCATGCAGCTGGTCGGCCTGCGCCTGCTTCTCGGCGGGACGCTCGCGCGGATCCTGGATGGACAGCGCCGCCGCGATCACCATGACCTCGCGGGCACAGCCGTTGCGGTCGGCCTCCAGGACCATACGGGCGAGGCGGGGGTCGACGGGCAGCTGGGCGAGCTTGCGGCCGGTGTCCGTGAGCCGCTTGCGCGGATCCTTCTGGGCCGGGTCCAGCGCGTGCAGCTCCTGGAGCAACTGGACACCGTCACGGATGTTGCGGTGGTCCGGCGGATCGATGAAGGGGAACTTCTCGATGTCACCGAGGCCGGCCGCCGTCATCTGCAGGATGACACTCGCCAGATTCGTACGCAGGATCTCCGCGTCCGTGAACTCCGGACGCGCGACGAAGTCGTCCTCGGAGTACAGGCGGATGCAGATGCCGTCGGACGTACGACCGCAGCGGCCCTTGCGCTGGTTCGCACTCGCCTGCGAGACCGCCTCGATCGGCAGCCGCTGGACCTTCGTGCGGTGGCTGTAGCGGCTGATCCGGGCGAAGCCGGGGTCGATCACGTATCTGATGCCCGGAACGGTCAGGGAGGTCTCGGCGACGTTGGTCGCGAGGACGATCCGGCGCCCGGTGTGCGGCTGGAAGACCCGGTGCTGCTCGGCGTGCGACAACCGGGCATACAGCGGCAGCACCTCCGTGAACCGGTACTTCCTCTTCTCCAGCGCGTCCGCCGTGTCGCGGATCTCCCGCTCGCCCGAGAGGAAGACGAGGATGTCGCCCTTGCCCTCGCCCTGGAGTTCCTCGACGGCGTCGCAGATCGCGGTGATCTGATCCCGGTCCGCGTCCTCGGAATCCTCCTCCAGCAGCGGCCGGTACCGGACCTCCACCGGATACGTCCGCCCGCTGACCTCGACGATCGGCGCGTGGCCGAAGTGCCGCGAGAAACGCTCGGGATCGATGGTCGCGGACGTGATGACGACCTTGAGGTCCGGCCGCTTCGGCAGCAGCTGCGCCAGATACCCGAGCAGGAAGTCGATGTTGAGGGACCGCTCGTGCGCCTCGTCGATGATGATCGTGTCGTAGGCACGCAGCTCGCGGTCGGTCTGGATCTCGGCGAGCAGGATGCCGTCCGTCATCAGCTTGACGAAGGTGGCGTCCGGGTTGACCTGGTCGGTGAAGCGGACCTTCCAGCCGACGGCCTCCCCGAGAGGGGTGCGCAGCTCCTCCGCCACCCGCTCGGCGACGGTGCGCGCGGCGATACGACGAGGCTGCGTGTGCCCGATCATGCCCCGCACACCCCGCCCCAGCTCCATACAGATCTTCGGGATCTGCGTGGTCTTTCCGGACCCCGTCTCACCGGCGACGATGACGACCTGGTGATCGCGGATGGCCGCCGCGATCTCGTCCTTCTTCTGGCTGACGGGCAGCTGCTCGGGGTAGGTGACGGCGGGTACCCGGGCACGCCGTTCACCGATCCGGGTCTCGGCCTTGCCGATCTCCGCCTCGATCTCGGCGAGGACGGCGTCACGGGCTTCCGGCTTACGGATCTTGCGCGCGCCCTCCAGCCGCCGTCCGAGCCGGTGCGCGTCGCGCAGCGTCAGCTCGGTCAGCCGGGGGGCGAGGGTACCGAGGGCGGGGGCAGGGTGCGTAGACATACGCGGTCCAGGATCTCACCTCCGACGAAGAAGGGGCGAACGCTTTTGCCCGGGGCCGGGGCCGACCGGGGCCCGGGGCTGGGGCCGACCGGGGCCCGGGGCTGGGGCTGGGGCCGGGGGCTCAGGCCCAGCCCCCCAGGCCCCTGCCCTCACGCTCACCGCGTAGGGCTGGATGCGCCGCCACCGCCGAAGCCATCGACGGAGGCGAGCTTGCAAGCCGGGAACGTGGTTTCCGGTAGCGGACGCGATCGCTCGTACCCCACGGGCGGGATCAACGGGACACACAACCAAGAGGACATACAACAAGGCCCCGATCTGAGATCGGGGCCTTAGCTGTGGCTGGGGCCGGGGTCGAACCGGCGACCTTCCGCTTTTCAGGCGGACGCTCGTACCAACTGAGCTACCCAGCCGTCAAGGTCTTTTGCAAAACCTTGGCGGTCCTGACGGGATTTGAACCCGCGGCCTCCACCTTGACAGGGTGGCGAGCACTCCAAACTGCTCCACAGGACCAGGCGCTTCGTACGACAGTGTCGCACAGTGTGACGTGTGCTCCCAACGTGATTTTCACCTGTGGTGAGGTGGCCATCAGCTGGGGTGACGTCGCTGGAGCAGCGTATCAGAGGACGGGGTGTGCCCTGAAAACGGGCTGGCCGAGGGTCCGCGGTGCGCGGACGCGAGGGAGCCGGTCGGGCTCCGCTGCGCGCCCGCGGGCCGTGCGGGCCGGTCCGGTCGGGGCCGGCTCCGCCGGGCGGAGGGGGGTGGCGGTCCGGGCGGGAGTGGGCCGCGGTCGCCGGGTGCGGGTGGGGCATGTGACGCCCCTGGGGGGAGGGAGTGGGTTCAGGTGGGTCATAGGGGTGCCGGGACACGGGGGGCGGTGTGGGTCTTGAGGTGGGCGCGGAGGGTGAAGCCCGGGGTGGCTGCCTCGGCCGGGGTGAGGGGGATGTCCGCTGCCAGGAGGCGGCGGGCGGCCATGTGGTCGGCGGGGCGGTTGACGGATTCGACGGCGATCAGGTTGTCGTCGTGGAAGAGGAGGGTGGAGAAGGAGCCGGGGGTGTCGCCGGAGAGGGTCAGTTCGGTGTCGTGGGTGTGGCCGAGGCCGGCGATCTGGAGGGTCGTCGTGTACTGGCGGCTCCAGAACCAGGGCAGGTCGTCGTAGGGGCGGGTGGTGCCGGTGAGGCGGTCGGCGACGAGCCGGGCGTGGTCGACGGCGTTCTGTACGGACTCGATGCGCAGGGGTGCCGTCGCGCGGGGGTGGGGGAAGAGGGCGCAGTCGCCGACGGCCGAGATGCGCGGGTCGCCGGTCAGCAGGCGGGCGTCGGTGACGATCCCGCCGTCGACGGCGAGGCCGGCCGCTTCGGCCAGCTCCGTGCACGGTGTGACCCCGACACCGGCCAGCACGAGGTCCGTGTCGAGTCGCCGGCCGTCCGCCAGCTCGACCGCGGCCACGTGTCCGGTGCCGTCGTCGTGCAGGGCGGTGATGCCCTGTCCGAACAGCAGCCGGACTCCGTGTTCCTCGTGCAGGCGGGTGAAGTGCTCGGCCGTGGGCGCCGATGCGACGCGGGCGAGGGGGCGCGGGAGCGCTTCTACGACGGTCACCTCGTGTCCTTGTGCGCGGGCCGCGGCGGCGAATTCGAGGCCGATGAATCCGGCGCCGATCACGACGACCTGCCGGGCCCGGGTGAGGGCTGCCCGCAGGTGGTCGGCGTCGCGGAGGGTGCGCAGGGTGTGGACGCCGTCGAGGTCGCCGCCGGGTACGGGCAGGGTGCGGGGGCGGGCGCCGGTGGCGAGGACGAGGTGGTCGTAGTCGAGGAGGGTGCCGTCGGCGAGGCGGACGGTGTGCCGGGTGCGGTCGAGGGTGACGGCGGTGCCGGTGAGGCGGGTGATGGCGTGGCGTTCGTAGAAGGTTTCGGGCCGTAGCCGCAGCTGGGACTCGTCGGCTTCGCCGGTGAGGTAGGCCTTGGACAGCGGGGGGCGTTCGTAGGGCGGGACGCCTTCGTCGCCGACCAGGGTGAGGGGGCCTCGGTGGCCGCGGTCCCGCAGGGAGGCGGCTGTCTGGTGGCCGGCCTGGCCGGCGCCGATGACGACGACGTGGCCGGTGTGCTGCGGCGCGCTCATGTCAGTCCTGCCTCTCGGGGATGTGGACGACGAGGCCGTCGAGGGCGTCGGTGACCTTGACCTGGCAGCCGAGGCGGCTGTTGTCGGCGCGCGGGCAGGCGGTGAAGTCGAGCATTCCGTCTTCTTCCTCGTCCATGGGGTCGAGCTTGTCGAGGCCTTCGAGGTCGACGTAGACGTGGCAGGTGGCGCACTGGGCGGCGCCGCCGCACTGGCCGACGATGCCGTCGACGTCGTTGGTGACGGCGCCGCGCATGAGGGTGGTGCCGACCGGGAGGTCGAGGGTGGTCTCGGTGCGGTCGGTCGCGAGGTACGTGATCTTGGGCATGGCTGCTCCTCGGGGGTCGGCTGGATGGTCAACTCACGGGCATATAAAGGGAGTTGGTGTTCGGGCGCAGTGTCCTGCGCTGCGGTCGTACGTGCAGCAGTTCGGTGCTGCGGTGCACGGTCGGCAGGACGGAGCGGACTCCGAGGACGGCGACGGCTCCGTGGTAGTCCTCGCCGAGCGGGATGTCGGCGAGGGCGGGGACCGGGCGGCGGGGGTCCGGCGGGTGCCAGCTCACGAGGGCGGGCGGTTGGTCGGGGCCGGTGAGGGTGAAGTCCGTCATGGGCTTGTTGAGTCCCTCTCCGGTGGCCTTGAGGACGGCTTCCTTGCGGGTCCAGTAGGTGAGGCAGGCGCGGGCCCGTCGTTCGGGCGACAGTGCTTCGACCGCCGCGCGTTCCGCGGGGGTGAGGACGAGTTCGTATTCCGGTGGCAGGCCGGGGCCCTCCCACGGTTCGAGTTTCTCGACGTCCAGGCCGAGGGGCCGGCCGGCCGCGAGGGCCACGGCCACGACGTCGCCCGAGTGCGAGATGGACAGTTCCCATCCCGCGCCGGGGCCGACGACGTGCGGTTTGCCGTGCGGGCCGCCGCAGTCGGGGCACCGTGTGCGGAAGCGGATCGACTCCGGGCCGGTGCCGAGCAGTGAGGCCAGGGCCGTCTTGGCGAGCATGCGTCCGGTGACGAAGCGCGCGAGGTCCCGCTCGTGGGCGAAGGACGAGCAGCGTTTCAGTTCCGTGCTGTCCAGCAGGCCGAACCAGGAGGACGGCTGGGTCAGTGGGGGCAGCGACCAGATGTGGCACTCGGCGGCGAGCTGTGGTGCATCGGCGCCGGGGGCCGGGGCCGGCGTGGTGCCGGGTGCCGGGGCCGGCGTGGTGCCGGGTGCCGGGGTTGGCGTCATCGCGATTTCACCTCCGTACCGCGGCAGAGCGTCTGCCGCCCTACCGAGTTTTCGGTTCGAGGGGGGTGCCGGGATAGCAGGAAATCCTCCGACCGCGGGGGTGGAAAACCCTCCCCCCGGGTGCCGTTATTGCTGACGGGCACGGCTGTTAAAGGCCTGCCTGGCAGCGATAAACGACGTGATAACAGGCCGAAAGCGCGGCTTCCTAACTTCGTAGCCACAAGGACGGCAGCGCCCCCGGGAACCAGCCCGGGGGCCCCACCCGAAGGGCTGATGAAGATGAACGAGAACCTGATCACCGCCGCCAAGTCCACCGTCGTCGCGCTGGTCGCCGGCATCGCGATCTGGACCGTCGGGGGCGCCGCCACCCACACGCTGAGCGGCTCGGACCACACGGCCCGGACCTCGACGACGGTCCTGGCCGAGGGCGGCAACTGGGGTGTCGCGCCCGGCAACTGACACCGGCGGGTGAGCAGGTCCGGAGGGACCGGCGAAGCAGGCCCGGACGGATGCGACGCGACGAGCGCACGGCGCGACGAGCGCACGGCGCGACGAGCGCACGGCGCACGACGCGACCCGCGACACACGGGAACGCATCGCACGACAGCACGACAGCACGGCGCACGACAACACTGCGCACGGCAACACTGCGCACGTATCGAAAAACTCCACCCGGTTATCCGCCCCGCTGCGCGGTTGAGCGCAAGCCAAAGAGGGGTGAATGAAGGCCGTTGCCTCTCTTCGTCACCGGAGTGTTCGAGAAATCATCCTCGTTCGATCCACACGTGCGACTCCCCGCGGACTGTGACCTACATTGGTTCACGTCCGGGCTGAGGACTTCGATCAGGGGGAGCCGGAGTGGGCGAACAGCTCAGCTTCAAGGTCTTGGGGCCGCTCGCGGTGACCGCGGGGGACGCCGGTGTCCCGCTCGGGGGCGCGCGGCAGCGCACGATCCTGGCCCTGTTGCTGCTGACGCCCGGCCGGGTCGTGTCCGTGGACACCATGGTCGACACGGTGTGGAGCAGCAATCCGCCGCCCACCGCCCGTACGCAGGTGGCGATCTGTGTGGCGGCGCTGCGGAAGGTCTTCAAGGGCGCGGGGGTCAGCGAGGACGTCATCGTGACCGCGCATCCCGGCTATGTCCTGAACACCCGGGACCATGTCATCGATTCGCTGCGGTTCGCCGAGCTGGTGCAGTCGGCCGAACAGCATTCCAAGGAAGGCGAGTTCCCCGACGCGGCGCACGCGTACGCCCGCGCGCTCGATCTGTGGCGCGGGCCGGCGTTCGCCGGGGTGGGTGGGGAGCCTGTCGAGGACGAGGCGGGCCGGCTGGAGGAGCACCGGCTCAACGCCTACGACGACTCGATCCTCGTCCATCTCGAACTCGGTCAGCATCAGGAGCTCATCCCGGGGCTCGCGGCCATGGTGCGTGAGCATCCGCTGCGGGAGCGCACCCGGCATCATCTGATGCTCGCCCAGTACCGTTCGGGCCGTCGCGCGGACGCGATGGAGACGTACCGGGACGCGCACAGCCGGTTCATCGACGAACTCGGGATCGAACCCGGCCCCGATCTGAAGGAGTTGCACGACGCGATCCTGCGGGACGATCCGTCGCTGGCGCCCGCGCCGGTGGTGGTGGAGCGGCGGCCGGCCGCGTCCCAGCCGGTGGCCGGTGCGGGTCCCGCGCTCGCGGTGCCGTCCGAACTGCCGCCGGACGTTCCGGCGTTCACGGGTCGTATCGAGGAACTGGCCGCGTTGCAGAGCTTGGTGGCCGGTGCGGGGGAGGGGAGCGCCTCCACCATCGGTCTGATCACGGGGGCTGCGGGGATCGGCAAGAGCGGTCTGGCGATGCGGTGGGCGTTCCGGGCCGCCGAGTACTTCCCGGACGGCCAGCTCTTCGCGGATCTGCGTGGTTACGACGAACACCATGAGCCGGTGCCCGCGCACGACGTGCTCAGCCGTTTTCTGCGCTCGCTCGGGGTGCCGGGTGAGCAGATACCCGACGATCTGGAAGAGCGGGTGGCGCTGTACCGCAGTGTGCTCACCGATCGCAGTGTCCTGATCGTGCTGGACAACGCCCGCGCGTATGCGCAGGTGCGGCCGTTGCTGCCGGGTGGTGGGCGGTGCTGTGTGCTGGTGACCAGCCGGGATCAGATGGAGGAGCTGGTCACGTGGCCCTCGCAGGCGCGGGTGCATCTGGGGTTGTTGTCCGAGCCGGAGGCCGTCGAGTTGCTGACGGCGATCGTGGGCGAGCGCAGGATCGCCGCGGCGCCCGATGACGTGGTCCGGCTGGTGGAGCTGTGCGACCGGTTGCCGCTGGCGCTGCGCATCGCCGGTGCGCGGCTGGCGTCCAAGCCGCACTGGACGGCGAAGTACCTGGCGAACCGGTTGACCGATGAGCGGCGCCGGCTGGACGAGTTGAGTCAGGGCGAGTCGCAGATCCGGGCGAGCCTGGCGCTGAGCTACAAGTACCTTTCCGAGGACGCGGCCCGGCTGTTGCGGCGGCTCGGTCTGCTGGACGTGCCCGACTTCACGGCGTGGGTGGGGGCGGCGCTGCTCAACAAGGAGGTGCTGGATGCCGAGTTGCTGATCGAGGACCTGGTCGACGCGCAGTTTCTTGAGGTCGTGAGTGTCGATGTCACCGGTCAGTTGCGGTACCGGTTGCACAGTCTGGTGCGGTTGTACGCGCGGGAGTGCGCGCGTAAGGAGGAGGCGGAGCCGGACCGTACGGCGGCTGTCACCCGTTTTCTGCGCACCTTGCTGACCATCGCGGAGGAGGCGGACCGGCGGGAGAGTGCCAGTACCGGGACGGGGGTGCACAGTGCGGTGCAGCGCCGCAGGATCGACTCCGAGCTGCTGGAGGAGCTGCTCGCGGCGCCCTTGGAGTGGTACGAGACGGAGCGGCTGGCGTTGGTCGCGTCCGTGCGGCAGGCGGCGCGGCTGGGGCTGGCCGACCTGGCGTGGGACCTGACGGTCTCGGCGTCCTTCTTCTTCGGTACCCGCAGTTACACGGACGACTACCGGCGCTGCTCGGAGGAGGCGCTGGAGGCGGCGCGGGCGAGCGGTGATCTGCGCGGGCAGGGGGCGATGCTGTTCGCGCTGGGCTGCATCGAGCTGGTCCACAACCAGATGGACGAGAGCTTCACGTATCTGGCCGATTCGGTGCGGCTGTACGAGGAGGCCGGCGAGGACCACGGGCGGGCGGTGGCGCTGCGTTCGCTCGGGCAGACCGCGCGCGCCCGGGACCAGTTGGACGAGGCGATGGGGTACTTCACGGAGGCGTTGCGCATCCTGCGGGAGGTCGGTGATGTGCACACGGAGTGCCACACCCTGCACAACATCGCGGAGACCGAACTCGTCGCGGGCCGCCCCGACTCGGCGCTGACGTACGCGCTGGAGGCCGTACGGCTCGCGGAGGGGCTCGGTTCCGACACCCGTAACCTCGCGCAGGCGCTGTACCGGCTCGGCATGGTCCATCTCGCTCTGGACGAACTGGCCGACGCGGAGAAGGAGTTCCTGCGGGCGGTGCGCATCGTCAAGGAGAAGTCCGACGGGGTGGGGCTGGCGTTCACGCTGCTCGGTCTCGGCGAGGCGCGGTTGCGGCGGGGGAACGCGCAGCAGGCGGAGACGACGCTGGCGGATGCGCTGGAGGTCGCCGAGGAGTGCCACAGCCCGCTGGCGGCCGGCCGGGTCCGGCTGGTGCTGGCCGAGGTGAGCCGCAGCCAGGGCCGCACCGAGGAGGCCTGCGAGCATCTGCGTCATGCCAAGGAGATGCTGGCCGAGGTCGGTGCGCTGATCTGGGTCCGCCGGGCGGAGAAGGCGCTGGCGGAGCTGGTGGGCTGACCGGGTCGCAGCGGACAGGAAGGTGCCCGCCCCGGGAGGTCGTCGGGGGCGGGCACCTTCTGTCGTGCGCGGGGGAGGCAGGGCGTGGTGTCGCCCGGGCGGTCAGGCGAAGAGGTCGGCCAGGGCTTCCATGTCGATGGGGACCGGGGGGAGGCGGTAGTCGGTGGGGGGGTCTTGGTGGTGGAGGTGGCGGACGAGGAAGTCCCACTTGCGTTGGGTCACGTAGTGCTCGTAGCCGAAGTAGATGTGGTCGGCGTCGGGGACGAGGAGGAGGTCGAAGTCCTTGCCGTGGGCGATCAGGCGTTCGGCGAGGCGGAGGGTGACCTGTGGGGGGACGCGGTCGTCGAGGCCGCCGTGGATCAGCAGGAGTGCGCCTTGGAGCCGGTCGGCGAGGGTCTCGTTGGCGAGGGCGGCGTACTCCTCGGCGTCGTAGGGGCCGTGGTAGGCCTCGCCGAGGCCTGGCTCCAGGAGGCGGAAGTCGTGCATGCCGGATTCGGCGACTCCGGCCTTGAAGACGTCGGGGTGGCGCAGCAGGGCGCGCGTGGAGGCGTAGCCGCCGGAGGACATGCCGGTCACGCCGACCCTTTCCAGGTCCATCCATGGCCGGGTGGTGGCGAGTTCGCGCAGTGCGGCGACGTGGTCGTCGAGGCCGCAGGCGTCGCCGAGGTTGCCGTAGGACGCGTCGAGGAAGGTTTTGCTGCGGCCGGGGGAGCCCTTGCCGTCGACGGCGAGGACGACGAAGCCGAGGGCGGCGAGGGCTTGTGCCTCGTAGCCGTAGTGGCCGGGGTCGAAGGAGGGGCTGACCCGGTTGGCGGTGGGCAGCCCGTACGGGGTGTCGATCACCGGGTAGCGGCGCGTGGGGTCGAAGTCGTGGGGGAGGTGGAGAAGTCCGTAGATGTCGGTCGTGCCGTCGGCCGAGGTGGTGCGGACGTGCTCGGGGGCGCGCCAGCCGGCCGCCTCCAGGCCCGTGATGTCGGCGCGCTCCAGTTCGACCAGCACGCGGCCGGACCAGTCCCGGACGGTGATGACGGGGGCGGTGGCGGTGGTGGAGGCGGAGTCGATGAAGCAGGTGCCGTCCGGGGCGGTGGTGACGACGTGGTCGAGGTCGTCCTCGGTGATCCGCCGGAAGTCCGAGCCGTCCAGTGCGGCGCTGCACACCGTGCGCCGGTAGGGGTCCTCGGGGACGAGTCCGGAGGCGGTGAAGTGGACGGTGCGGGTGGCCTCGTCCACGTGCAGCAGTTCCTGCACCGCGAAGTCGCCTGAGGTCACCTGGTTGATGGGCTCGCCGGTGGTGGCGTCGTGGAGGTGGAGGTGGCCCCAGCCGTCGCGTTCGGAGTACCAGAGGATCTCGCGGCTGCCGCTCAGCACCTTGACCAGTGGCGGCTGGAGCTGGGTGGGTGCGGGGTCGACGCGGGTCGGGCCCGACTCGGTGATCACGGTGCGGACGGCGCCGGTGGCGGGGTCGAGGTGGTGCAGGGTCAGGGTGCGCGCGTCGCGGCTGCGGGCGAGGTAGTGCACGGCGGAGCCGTCCTCGGACCACCAGGCCCACTTCTGGAAGAGCGGCGACATCATCGACATCCCGGCGGGCTCGCCCTGGGCCTCGGTGACGGTGCCGGACGCGATGTCGACGACGACGTACTCGGCCAGCGGTATGTGCTCGTCGCCGGGGACCGCGAACCGCGGTGAGAGCAGGGCGGGTTCGCCGCCGCCGGCCGGGGCGGCGCGCAGCAGGTGGCTGCGGCGCACTCCGCTCTGGACGGCGCGGTGGGTCAGCAGCCGGCTGCCGTCGGGCGACCAGGCCACGGCGGGCGGCAGATGGGGCAGCCCGAGCTTGGTCAGCAGCGTGGAGTACATGAGGTAGTCGGGGTTGGCGGCGTAGTCCCGGTCCTCGGTGCCGTCGCAGGTCAGGGCCCAGTCGCGGGCGCCGTCCAGGGTGCGGGCGCGCAGGTCGTGCCCGGCGCGGTAGACGGCGTGCTTGCGGTCGGGGGCGGCGACCTCCAGGGGGTTGCCGGGGGCGTCGCCCTCGGCCTGGTGCAGGGTCTGGTCGGTCAGGTCCCAGCGGTAGTGCTGTCCGAACGCGTCGAACTCGACGGCCTGTTCGGTCGGCTGGATCGCGGGGAGGGGCAGGGCTGCCGGGCTGATCTCCTGGCCGGTGGCGGCGGCGAGGGCGGTGGCGAGCCGCTCGTGGTCGAAGGCGGGCCGGCGGCTGCCGCCGGCGGGGTCGACGACGACGAACCGCTTTCCCTCGGCGGTGTTGACCGTGTACCAGAAGCGGGCGCCGTCCCCGAGCCAGCGCGGGCTGGCCCGGTCGGCGAACACCAGCTCCTTGCGGTGGTGCTTGAGCAGCCGTTCCGCCGTCTCGTAGGCCCGCACGTCGAGTTGGTTCCGTTGCATCGAAAGTGCCCTTCCTTCGGGGTGATGATTCCGGATGCCGTCGACGTCCGGGCGGAGTCGTGAAACGGCGGGATTCCCAGGCTTTTGATGGCGGGGGTGGGGGCGGCTTCGGGATTCGCCGGCCTGGTCATCATCGCCACCGCACCGGGCAGTTGACCAGTCCCCGGCACACCGCCGACGGGTGTCCGGTCGCCGGGACAGCCGGGGCGTTACCGGCGAGGTTCTCGGCGGTGCACCCGGCGGTGTTTCCGGCGGTGTTCCGCGGGATTCCCGCGGCTGGCGCCGGGATGGGTGAATTGGGGGAGATAGGCCGTTTGTAGAGGCGGCATAGAAGTGAATGCCACAGTGGCGGCCCGAGCAGGAACAGTCGGCTTCACAAGTGAACACAGGAACCGAGGTGCTGGCTTGAATACGCAGACCCCCGAAAAGGTCGTGATCGTCGGCGCGGGTGTCGCCGGCTCGATGACCGCCGCGTATCTGAAGGCGGCGTTCCGTGACCGGATCTCGGTCACCCTGGTCGATTTACCGGCGGACGGCGTCCCGGACGAGGACAAGGGCGAGGACGAGGACGAGGACGAGTCGACGCTCGGTGACTTCGGGCAGTTCTTCGATTTCCTCGGTCTCGCCGAGGAGGACTGGATGCCGGCCTGCGACGCCACGTACAAGCTGGCCGTCCGGTTTCAGGACTGGAGCGGCACGGGCCGCCATTTCTATCTTCCCTTCGAGCCGGTCCGGGAGGCCGACGGCTTTCCGCTCACCGAGTGGTGGCTGCACGGCGGGCCGAGCGCGCGCTTCGACCGGGACTGCTTCGTCGCCGCCTGGCTGTGCGACGCGGGCCGGGGCCCGTGGCCCGTGGGCGACACGGCGGCCGGCGCCGGCGCGGCCCCGCTTCCCTACGGCTACCACTGCGCGGCAAGGCCGCTCGCCCGGCTGCTCGCCGGGTACGCGGTGGACCGCGGGGCGCGGCGGCTGGCCGGCGGGGCGGTCGGGGTACGGCTGGACGCGCGCGGCTGGATCGAGTGCCTGGTGGTCGAGGGGCACGGGGAGGTCGCCGGGGATCTGTTCGTGGACTGCACCGGGGAGCGCGGTCTGCTGCTGCACCAGGCGCTGAAGGTGCCCCGCCTCTCCTACCAGGACACCCTGCCCGGCGACGGCGTGGTGACGCTTCGGGTGCCGGCGGACATGCGGGCCCGGGGCATCCCGCCGTACACCACGGTGTGCGCGCAGGGCGCCGGGTGGATCTGGACGGTGCCGCTGTCCGACCGGATCGGCACGGGCTACGCGTACGCGGGCGAGTACTGCACGCCCGAGGAGGCCGAGCGCACGCTGCGCGAGTACGCCGGTCCCGAGGCGGCCGGGGTGCCGGCCCGGCACGGGCGGCTGGTGTCCGGGCGCAGCCAGGAGGCCTGGCGGCACAACTGCGTGGCCGTGGGCCCGCCGGCCGGCCGGGTGGAGCCGCTCGGCACCACCGGGGTCGCCTCCTTCGCGCACCACGCCCTGGAACAGCTGGTCAGGCACTTTCCGGGGGCCGACTTCAGCCCCCGGCTGCGCGACGGCTACAACGTGGCGGTAGCCCGTTCGCTGGACGGGGCGCGCGAGTTCCTCACCCTGCACTACCAGGGCGCGGCCCGGGACGACACCCAGTACTGGCGGGACACCAAGACCCGTCCGCTGCCCGGCCGGATCGCCGAGCACCTGTCCCGCTGGCGGGTGCTGCCGCCGTACGCGGAGCCCTCGCCGCTCCATCCGCGGGGCCTGCCGCGGCACGCGTACGCCTCGCTGCTGATCGGCACCGGTGCCGTGCCGCTGCGCCCGCCGGCCGCGCTGTCGCTGGTGGACGACACGGTCGCGCGCAAGGAGTTCGCGGCGGTCCGGGATCTGGGCCGGGCGCTGACCGAGGCGCTGCCCACGCCGTACGAGTACATCGCGCGGCGGCCGTCCGCGTCCGGGTGAGGGGGGTTTGGGCCAAGCGGGGCAAGGGGGTCAGGGGGGTCAAGGGCCGGACCGCTCTCAGTGCCACGCGTCCAGGGGGCGGTCCAGGCGCGGGTCGCAGGACAGGATGGCGCGGTGCACGGCGCGCAGCAACGGGCCGGGTTCGACGCCGAGTTCGCCGGTGAGCAGGCGGCGGCCCTGGTCGTAGAGGGAGAGGGCCTCGGCCTGCCGGTCACAGCGGTAGAGGGTGGTCATGAGCTGGGCGCGGAAACGTTCATGCAGAGGGTGCTGGGCGACCAGGCGGGTCAGTTCCGGCAGCAACTGGGGGTGCAGGCCGGCCGCGAGATCGGCCTCGATCCGGCCGGCCAGCGCCGAGATCCGGGCCTCCTCCAGCGGGGGGCCCTCGGAGTTGGCGAGGTACTCGCACACGTTGGCCAGGACCGGCCCCCGCCACAGCGCCAGCGCCTGCCGGAGCAGCTCGCCGGCCTCCTGGTACTTGCCGGCGCCGATCGCCGACTGCCCGTGCGCGGCCAGGTCCCGGAAGCACAGCAGGTCGAAGGAGGAGTCGTCGGTCCGCATCAGGTAGCCGTGCTCGCGCCGGTCGATGCGGGCCGAGGGGCCGAGCTTGCGGCGCAGCCGGGAGACGTAGTTGTACAGCTGCGCGGTCAGCGTCGCGGGCGGCCGGTCGCCCCACAGGAACCAGCTCAGCTCCGTGTCCGGCAGGAAGCCGCCCTCGGCCAGCAGCAGGGCCGCCAGCACCGTGCGCTGCTTGGTGCCGTCCAGCGGTATTTCCTCCCCGTCGTGCCGCACCTGCACCGGCCCGAGAATGCCGTACTCCATGGAATTACCTCGCAGATCGGCGGTCATTGGCAGTGATTTCCAGTGATGGGCAGTGATCGGCAGCGATGGGCCGTGGTGGGAAATGATGGGCGCTGATGGGCAGTGATGGGCAGTGATGGGCAGTGATGGGCGCTGATGGGCAGTGATGGGCGCTGATGGGCAGTGAACAGTTCCGGCGCGCACGGGCCGCCGGGAGCGCACGGGCCCGGTCGTTCGCACCATGGCACAGCCGTGCTGCGCGCAGGAGTCAACGCCCGACTTCCTGATCCGCGACGCACCCCCGTGAACCCCGGTCCCGTCCTGTCGACAGGACGGAATCGGCCGCCGTCGCAGGTGGCGGATTCTCCGCTTGCCCCGGGGCCGCCGCCGACCATGAAGGGCCTTGACTCCGGCCGCTCGCAGGCATGAAGGTAAGGACGTCCTGAGGCGCGATTTCCGGCCCGGGATCTGACGAAATCGCGACGGGGGGAGCGCAGCGGATGTCGGTGACGGCGTTAGTGCCGAATCTGGTTCACCGAATCAGGTTTGTTCGTGAAACGGCGGCGATGACAGCGGCGTGATCCTGTCCGCCCTGACGCCGGAATTCGACGTGGTGTGAGTTTCCGCCGCGCGAAACGTCGTCACGCAGTTTTCCACTCCACACCTTCTGCCGGCCCCGATCCGGATTTCCGCATGTCCGCCGGGGGCCGCCGCACCCGTCCCGGTCGCCACCGCACCCGCCGCCCGTTTTTGCCGCGCCCATCGACGTGATGCGCCGCGCGGGAAAACAGTGGCGCGCTGCGCGAAACAAGCGAGGAGTCGCCCGCAGATGATTCCGTTGGAAAATGAACTCGCCCCGGAGAGCCCGTACATCTGGCGGGCCCGGCGGCCCTCGGCCACCCACCGGCTCGTCTGCTTCCCGCACGCCGGCGCCGGCGCGGGCGCCTACGCGGACTGGGCGGCCCTGCTGCCGGCCGGGATCGAGCTGGTCGCGATCCAGCCGCCGGGTCGGCAGAACCGTATCGGCGAGGACCCGTTCACCGAGGCGGGGCCGCTGGTCGAGGTGCTCACCCATGTGCTGCGGCCCGTCCTCGACCTGCCGACCTCCTTCTTCGGGCACTCCGCGGGCGCGACCCTCGCCTACGAGCTGACCCGGGCCCTGCGGGACCGCGGCGCGCGCGGCCCCGAGCACCTCTTCCTGTCCGCGCAGCCCGCGCCCGGCGAGAGCGCGGTGCGCCGGCTGCACGAGCTGCCCGACGACGAGTTCGCCGCCGAGATCCTCTCCCTGGGCGGCATCGACGACGAGGTCGCCGAGGACGAGGACGTCATGGAGGCGATGCTCTACACGCTGCGCGCCGACTTCACGCTCTGGGAGCGGCACACCGTCGAGCCGGGCGCCCCGCTGGACGTCCCGGTCACCGTGCTGTCCGGCGAGTCCGACCCGCGGGCGCCGCTGGGCGAGGTGAAGCGGTGGGGCGAGCACACCACCGCCGAGTTCCAGACCCGCTTCTTCCCGGGCGGCCACTTCTACTTCCTGGACGCGCCCGCCGAGGTCGTCTCCGTCATCGGCCACACGATCCTGGCCCCCGCGACGCACCGGAGGAGCGCATGACGACATCGTCTCCCGAGGCGGTCGGACCGGGCTTCCTGACCTCACTCGCCGACGCGGCCCGGGGCGTGCCCGGTGTCCTGGAGGCCGCGGCGGTCGCCCGCGTGGGCGTGCGAGCCGCCGGCGCCGCGCAGGCGGCGGAGGCGCGGGCGGCAGCCCCGCAGCAGGCCGCGGTACGCCCCCTCTCCGAGCGGGCCGGCACCGACCTGCCGCCGTCCGACCTGCCGCCGTCCGACCTGCCGCCGTCCGACCTGTACGGCGGCGACCTGCTGCTCCCCGGCGACGCGCCCACCACCCTCCAGGAGGGCCTGCGCCGCGCGGCCGAACTCGCCCCGGACAAGGGCACCGTGTACATCCGGCAGGGCCGCGAGGACGTCCTGCAGACCTACGCCGAGCTGCTGGACGAGGCCCAGCACGTGCTCGGCGGCCTGCGTGCGGCGGGCCTGAAGCCGGGCGACGCCGCGCTGTTCGTGTTCGACGACAACCGCGGCTACCTCACCGCGTTCTGGGCCTGTGTCCTCGGCGGCTTCGTGCCGACCCCGGTCGCCGTCGCCACGTCGTACACCACCGAGAACGAGACCAACCGCAAGCTGCACGGCGCCTGGAAGCTGCTCGGCCGCCCGGTCCTGGTCACCGACGCCGGCACCGTCGACGCGCTGGCCGGGGTGCACGCGCTGTGGGGTGAGCCGGACGTCCGCATCCTGACCGTCGAGGAACTGGCGCGGCATCCTGCCGACGAGGAGTGGTTCGCGGCCGGCTGGGACTCCCCGGTGCTCAACCTGCTCACCTCCGGCAGCACCGGTGTGCCGAAGTGCGTGCAGCACACCAACTCCTCGGTGGTCTCCCGCTCCTTCTCCGTCGCCCGGCACTGCGGGCTGAGCGAGGGCGACGTCAGCCTCATCTGGATGCCGTTCGACCACGTCACGGTCGCCTTCTACAACGTCCGCGACGTCTTCCTGCGCTGTCTGCACGTCAACGCCAAGATCGACCACTTCCTCGCCGACCCGCTGCTGTGGTTCGACTGGGCCGACCGCTACCGCGCCACCAACACCTGGGCGCCCAACTTCGCCATGGCGATGGTGGCCGAGCGGGCCGCGGACATCCGGGAGCGCTCGTGGGACCTGTCGTGCCTGCGGGAGATCACCAACGGCGGTGAGCCGGTGATCGCCTCCACCAGCCACCGCTTCCTCGAACTGCTCGCCCCGCACGGGCTGCCGGCCGACGCGATGGTGCCCGCCTGGGGCATGTCCGAGACCTGCTCCGGGGTCACCTACACCCGTCAGTCCCGCGAGGACCTGACGGCGGGCACCGTGTCCATCGACCCGGCCTCGCTCGGGGAGACCATCCGGTATGTCGATCCGGCCGACCCGGAGGCCGTCGTGCTCTCCCTCGTCGGCCGGCCCATCCCCGGGGTGCGCGTCCGCGTCGTGGACGACGGCGGCGCGGTGCTGCCCGAGGGCCGGATGGGCGAGCTGCGCATCACCGGCCCCACCATCACGGCCGGCTACTTCGGCAACGAGGAGGCCGACCGGGAGGCGTTCGACGCGCAGGGCTGGTTCCGCACCGGCGACCTGGCGTTCGTCCGGGACGGCGAGGTGGTGATCGCGGGCCGTCAGAAGGACCAGATCATCGTGCGCGGCATCAACTACATGGCGCACGAGCTGGAGAGCGTCATCGAGCGGGTCGACGGGGTGCGGGTCACCTTCTCGGCCGCGGCGGGCGTGCGTGAACCGGGCGTCTCCACCGACCAGTTGGTCGTCTTCTTCGTGCCCGTGGACTGGGACGCGGACGCGCTGGCCGCGACCAAGGAGCAGGCGCGCGCGATCCTGGTCCGGGAGTCCGGCATCGCGCCGGACCTGCTGATCCCGGTCACCGAGGGCGAGTTCCACAAGACCGCGAGCGGCAAGATCCAACGGGCCGCGCTCGTCGCCGACTTCACCTCCGGCCGCTTCGCCGACCGCACCGGCTCACCGGCCACCGCCGAGGACGAGGGCCCGGACACCTGGTTCGCCGGACGCCAGTGGGTACGTCTCCCCGACGGCGCGGCACCCACCGGGACCACGGAGTCCGCTGCCGGTACGGAGCCCGCCGCCGGTACGGGCCTCGCTGCGGGTGCGAAGCTCGCCGCCGGTACGGGCCTCGCCGACGACACGGCGCCCGCCCGGAGCACGGAGTCTGCCACTGGTACCGGCTCCGCCGAGGAGACGAAGCCCGCCCGCGGCACCAGCCTCACCAACAGCACCGGCCTCACCAATAGCACCAGCCTCGCCAACAGCACCGGCCTCACCAATAGCACCAGCCTCGCCAATAGCACCGGCCTCACCAACAGCACCGGCCTCACCAATAGCACCAGCCTCACCAACAGCACCGGCCTCACCAATAGCACCAGCCTCACCAACAGCACCGGCCTCACCAATAGCACCAGCCTCGCCAACAGCACCGGCCTCACCAATAGCACCGGCCTCACCAACAGCACCGGCCCCGCCGCCGGCACCGCCCCCGGTCTCGTCGTCGTCCTCGGTGAGGACTCCGACCTCGAACGGCTCGGTCTGGACGGTCCGTTCGTGGCGGTCGGTCGTGGGGACGTCCTCGTGGAGGAACGGCCGTACCGCTACCGTGTGCCGGCCGCCGACCGGACCGAGTTGCGGCGGCTGTTCGCCTCGGTCAGCGAGCGCTACGGGCCGATCGGGACGGTCGTGCACGCGTTGCCGCTCGCGCCCGCCGGTGAGGGTGGGCCCGCCGAGCGGCTGGTGACGGCGACTGCCGAACTCGGCGCGCTGCTCGCGGCCCTGGACGGTGGCGAGGCCGGGACGCCCCGGTTGCTCGTGCTCACCTGCGGTGCCTTCCACGTCCACGACGGCGACCGCGTCGACCTCGGCGTGTGCGCGCTGCCCGGTTTCGTGCGCACCGCGATCGGTGAGGCCGCGCCGCTGGCCGTCAAGCAGCTCGACCTGCCCGCCGGCGACCCGGACGGCTGGGCCGGTGCCCTGCGCGCCGAACTCGCCGCGCCGGATCGCACCGGGCTGGTCGCCGCCCGCGCCGGTGCCCGCTGGCAGCCGCGGCTCGTGCCCCTGGACGCGGACGCCGCGGCCCCGGCCGCGCCGGTCACGGCGGGCGGCCTGTACCTGGTCACCGGCGGTCTCGGCGGTATCGCCCACGACATCGCCGCCTATCTGCTGGCCGCGTTCGGCGTGAAGCTGCTGCTGGTGGGCCGTTCGGCCGCCGACGGCGCGCGGGGCGAGCGGCTCACCGCCCTGTCCCGGCTCGGGCAGGTGGCGTACGAGCGGCTCGACGTCGCCGACGCGGACGCGCTGGACGCGGCCCTCACCGCCGCCGAGCGGCGCTTCGGCCGTGCCCTGGACGGCGTACTGCACCTCGCTGCCGCCGACCCCACCGGGCAGTGGGCGGACCCCGACCGGCACCTCATCGTCAACGAGAGCGCCGGGACCTACGCCGGGCAGTTCCGGGCCAAGGTCGACGGCACCCTGGCCCTCGCCCGTGCCCTGGAGGACCGGCCGGCCGCCGCGCTGGTGCTGTTCGGGTCCGTCAACGGCGAGTTCGGCGGGCACTCGTTCGGCGCCTACGCCACCGCCAGCAGCTTCCTGACCGGCTTCGCCGACCACTGGCACCACGAACGCGGGCGCCGGGTGCACACCCTGGCCTGGAGTCAGTGGTCCGGGGTCGGCATGAACCGGGGCCAGTCCTCGGCCGCCGCCGAGAACCGGGGTTTTCGCACCATCGACCCGGACACCGGGCTCAGGCTCTTCCTGGAGGCCCTGGCGCTGCCCGGCCCGTACACGATCGTCGGCCTCGACCTGCGCAACCCCGCGATGGTCGGGGAACTGGTGCCGCAGCGGTTGAGGATCAGCGAGATCGTCCTGGCGTACGTGTCCGGCGGTGCCGACGCCGGGGCGCTGCGCACGGCGCTCGCGGCGAGCGCCGCCGCCAGCCCGGTGCCGGTGCGGCCGGTGGAGGTGGCGCGCCTGCCGCGCGACGCCTACGGCGGGATCGACACCGCCCAGCTGCTCGCCGACACCGCCCCCGAGCGGTCCCGGCGCCCGTCCACCCCGCCGCACGAGGGCCTGGAGAGCGAACTCGCGCACCTGTGGGCCGACGCGCTGGCCCGCACCGGCATCGGCCGGGACGAGTCGTTCTTCGAGCTCGGCGGCAACTCGCTGCGCGCCACCCGGCTGCTCGCCCTGGCCGAACAGAAGCTCGGCGTCCGCGTCACGACGCAGGAGCTGTACGAGAACCCGACCGTGGCGGGCATGGCCGCGGTGATCGAACAGCACACGGCCGGCTGACCTGCCGACCCGTCCGACAGCAGCCCGTCACCGGTGGTGTCCTGCCGGCCGCACGCAGGGCCGTGCGCAGGACGACTGATCGAGGAGTAGACACCACATGATCCCCTTGTCCTTCGCCCAGCGGCGGCTCTGGTTCATCGACCGCTTCGAGGGACCCTCGGCCACGTACAACATCCCGTTCCTCCTGCACCTGGAGGGACGGCTCGACGTGGCGGCGCTGTCGGCGGCCCTGCGTGACGTGGTGGTCCGGCACGAGAGTCTGCGGACGGTGTTCGTCGTCGACGCGGACGGGGTGCCGGGTCAGCACGTCGTCGCGGAGGAGGACCTGCGCCTGGAGGTTCCCCTCGTCGAGACCGGCGCGGACGGGGTGGACGCCGTGATCGCCGAGGTCGGCGGGCACCACTTCGACCTCGCGGCCGAGATCCCGGTGCGGGCCGTGCTGGTCCGCACCGGGCCCGAGCAGCACCTGCTGGTGCTGAACATCCACCACATCGCGGCCGACGGCGAGTCGATGGAGCCCCTCACCCGGGACCTGTCCGCCGCCTACACCGCGCGCGTCCGCTCCGGCGTCCCGGACTGGGAGGAACTCCCGGTCCAGTACAAGGACTACACGCTGTGGCAGCGCGAGCTGCTCGGCGACGAGTCGGACCCGGACAGCGTGCTCTCGGACCAGCTGGCGTACTGGCGTGACGCGCTGGCCGGTTCCCCGGAGCAGTTGCAGCTGCCCACCGACCGGCCCCGGCCCGCGGTCATCAGCCACCGCGGCGACATGGTCGACTTCGCCATCGGCCAGGAGCTGGTCGAGGCCGCCGAACGGCTGGCCGCCGAGCACGGCGCGACCACTCCCATGATCATGCAGACCGCGCTCGCGGTGCTGCTCCAGCGCCTGGGCGCCGGGGACGACATCCCCCTCGGCGCCACCATCGCCGGCCGCACCGACGAGGCACTCCTCGACCTCGTCGGCTTCTTCGTGAACACCTGGGTGCTGCGCGCCGACCTGTCCGGCAACCCGACCTTCGCCGAGGCGCTCGGCCGGGTCGCGGACCGGGCGCTGGCCGCGTACGACAACCAGGACGCGCCGTTCGAGTCGCTGGTGGAGGTGCTCAACCCGGAGCGCTCCACCTCCTACCACCCGCTGTTCCAGGTGATGTTCACCTGGCAGAGCAACGACGTCATCGAGCTGGACCTGCCCGGTGTGCGCGGCCGTCTGGAGGCGGTGCCCACCCACACCGCCAAGTTCGACCTGGAGTTCAACTTCGCCGTCGACCCCGCCGACGGCAGCATGCGCTGCGTCCTGGAGTACGCCACCGACCTCTTCGACCGGACCACCGTCGAGAGGTTCGGGCCGCGCTTCCTCCAGGTGCTGCGGGACTTCGTGACCGACCCGTCCCGGCCGGTCGGCACCACCGACGTGCTGCTGCCGGGGGAGCGCGAGCAGCTCGCCCGGTTCGCTGGGCAGGCCGCGCCGACGCCCGACCTGACCGTGCCGGAGCTGTTCGCGCAGCAGCTCGCCGTGGACCCGGACGCGCTCGCCGTGCTGTGCGGCGAGGTACGGCTGTCGTACCGGGACCTGGACGAGCGGGCCGAACGGGTCGCGCACGCCCTGCTGGAGCGGGGTGTGGGCGCCGAGTCCCTGGTCGGGCTCGCGCTGCCGCGCACCGCCGACCTGGTCGTGGCGATGCTCGGCATCATGAAGTCGGGCGCCGCCTATCTGCCGATCGACCCGCGCTTTCCCAGCCAGCGTCTCGGTGTCGTGCTGGGCCAGGCCCGGCCCGCCCTGCTGCTCAGCGACAGTGCCACCGCCGGCCTGCTGCCCGAGCACGACGTGCCCGCGCTGCTGCTCGACGACGTGGACCTTCAGGGCGCCGACGCGAGCCCCACCGGGGTCGCCCTGCGCCCCGACAACCTCGCCTACGTGATGTACACCTCGGGCTCCACCGGTATCCCCAAGGGTGTCGCCATCACCCACCACGGCGTGGTCAACGGCGTGCTGCGGCTGGCCACGGTCGTCGGGATGGGTCCCGGCCGCACGATGCTGGCCGGCACGTCCGTCAACTTCGACGTGTCCGTGTTCGAGATCATGACGGCGCTGACCACGGGCGGCAGTGTCGAGGTGGTCCGTGACGTGCTGGAGCTGGGCGAGCGCGAGCACTGGCACGGCAGCGTGATCAGCTCCGTGCCGTCGGTGTTCTCCGAGGTCCTCGACCAGATCACCGGCAAGGCCACGGTGGACACCCTGGTGTTCGCGGGCGAGGCGCTGCCCGCGGCGCTGGTGGAGCGCGCCCGCACCGCGTTCCCGGGTGTGCGCGTGGTCAACAGCTACGGCCAGACCGAGAGCTTCTACGCCGGTACGTTCACCGTGGACGCGGCCGAGGAGTGGGACGCCTCGCGCGGCGTGCCGATCGGTGAGCCGCTCGGCAACATGCGCGCCTATGTGCTGGGTCCGGGCCTGCTGCCCGTGCCGCCGGGCGTGGTCGGCGAGCTGTACGTCGCCGGCGCGGTGGCCCGCGGGTACTACGGGCGTGCGGCGCTGACGGCGGAGCGTTTCCTGCCCGACCCGTTCGGACCGGCCGGCTCGCGCATGTACCGCACCGGCGACCTGGCCCGCTGGAACCGCGAGGGCCGCCTGGAGTACGTCGGCCGCGGCGACGGACAGGTCAAGATCCGCGGCCTGCGCATCGAACCGGGCGAGGTGGAGGCGGCGCTCGCCGCGCACCCCGGTGTCGCCCAGGCCGTGGTGTCCGTGCACGAGCACGTCGGCACCAGGCAACTGGTCGGCTACGTCGTCCCGGTGGGCGTCATCGCCAACGCGCCCGGCTCCGCCGAGAGCATCGGCGACCTGCACGTCGACCTGACGGCGGGCGTGTCCGTGCCCGAGCTGCGCGCGTTCGTGTCCGCGCGGCTGCCGGAGTTCATGGTGCCGTCCGCGTTCGTGATCCTGGACCGGCTCCCGCTGGCGCCCAACGGCAAGCTGGACCGCCGGGCCCTGCCCGCCCCGGTGTTCAAGAACGAGGCCTACCGGGCTCCGTCGACCGAGACCGAACAGGTGCTGGCGGCGGTGTTCGCCGAGGTGCTCGGCGTCGACCGGGTCGGTGTGGACGACGACTTCTTCGTGGTCGGCGGTGACAGCATCCGCTCCATCCAGGTCGTCTCCCGCGCGCGCGCCCGGGGCGTGGAGGTCACCCCGCGCGAGGTGTTCCAGAACCGCACCGTCGCCGAACTCGCGCGGGTCGCGGCCGGGCGGGGCCGGGCGGCCGAGGTGCTGGAGGAGCTGGCGGGCGGCGGCGTCGGCTTCGTCCCGCTGTCGCCCGTCACCACGTATCTGCTCGAACTGGGCGGCGGATTCGGCCGGTTCACCATGTCGACGGTCGCCGACCTGCCCGTCGGCATCGACGAGGCGGGCCTGGTGGCCACGCTGAGCGCGGTGTGGGACCGGCACGACCTGCTGCGCTCGCGCCTGCTGGACGACGGCATGGAGGTCGCCCCGCCCGGCTCCGTGGACCTCGCCCCGCTGATCCACCGCGTGGCGGCCGACGGCAGCTGGGACGACGCCTGGTACGCGGCGGCCGAGCGCGAACTCGGCGCCGCCACCGGCCGGTTGGACCCGGCCGCGGGGGTCATGGCGCGGTTCGTGTGGTTCGACGCCGGTGCGGACGTGCCGGGCCGCCTGATCATCGTGCTGCACCACCTCGTCGTGGACGGTGTCTCCTGGCGCATCCTGCTGCCCGACCTCGCCGAGGCCTGGAAGGACGTCCGCGCACACCGCACGCCCGAACTGCCCGCGGTCGGCACCTCCGTGCGCCGCTGGGCGCACGCCCTGGTGGAGGAGGCGTCCGCGCCCGGGCGCACGGCCGAGCTGGAGCTGTGGCGCTCGGTCGTGGAGGGCCCGGACCCGCTGATCGGCTCCCGGCCCGTCGACCCGGCCGTGGACACCGTCTCCACCGTCGACCACGTCTGGGTCCGCGTCCCCGCCGCCGTCACCCAGGCACTCCTGACCGACGTGCCCGCCGCCTTCCGGGGCGGCGTGAACGACGGCCTGCTGAGCGCGCTCGCGCTGGCGGTCGCCCGCTGGCGCCGCGACCGGGGCATCGACGAGTCCTCGCTGCTGGTCAAGCTGGAGGGCCACGGCCGCGAGGAGGCCGTCGTCCCCGGCGCCGACCTGTCCCGCACCGTCGGCTGGTTCACCAGCATGTTCCCGGTGCGCCTGGACATCGGCGGCGCCGACCTGGAAGAGGCGCTGGTCGGCGGCGCCGCCGCGGGCACGGTCGTCAAGGCGGTCAAGGAACAGCTGCTGCGCATCCCCGACAAGGGCATGGGCTACGGCCTGCTGCGCCACCTCAACGACCAGACCGCGGCCGTCCTCGCCCCGCACCCCACCGGGCAGATCGCCTTCAACTACCTCGGCCAGTTCTCCGCCACCACCGATATGCCCGAGGAACTGCGCGGCCTCGGCTTCACCCAGACCCCGGGCACCAACGAGCTGATCGCCGTCCCCGACGCCGACATGCCCGTGATGTCCACGCTGGAGATCAACGCGCTCGTCACCGACTCCGGGCGGCTCACCGCCCGCGTCGGCTTCCCGGCCGGTGTGCTCTCCCGCGAGGACGTCCAGGAGCTGGCCGACCTGTGGGAGTCGGCCCTGACCGGGCTCGCCCGGCATGTGAGCCGGCCAGGCGCAGGCGGCCTGACCCCGTCCGACGTGCTGCTCACCCCGGTGCGCCAGCGCGACCTGGAGGCCTGGGAGCGGCGCTTCCCGTCCCTCGCGGACGTGTGGCCGCCGACCCCGCTGCAGCAGGGCCTGCTCTTCGAGTCCCAGGTGTCGGAGGCGACGCAGGACGCCTACCAGATGCAGTTCGCCTACCACCTGTCCGGCGCCGTCGACCCCGGGCGGATGCGCGCCGCCGGGCAGGCCCTGCTCGACCGGTACGCCAACCTGCGCACCGCGTTCGTGCCCGGCAGCTCCGGCGACCTGGCCCAGCTGGTCCTGGACGACGTCGAACTGCCCTGGCGGCACGTGGACCTGTCCGGCGCCGGTGAGGAGGAGTTCCAGGCGCTGCTGGCCGGGGACCGGACCGCCCGCTTCGACCCGGCGGCGCCCCCGCTGCTGCGCTGCACCCTGGTCACCCGCGGCCCGGACCGCGCGGCCCTCGTCTTCACCGCCCACCACGTCCTCTTCGACGGCTGGTCCGTGCCGACGCTGATGCAGGACCTGCTGCGGCTGTACGGCTCCGCGGCCGACCCCTCGGCGCTGCCCCGGGTGCGGCCGTACCGCGACTTCCTGGTGTGGCAGGAGCGGCAGGACCGCACCGCTTCCGCGCGGGCCTGGGCAGGTGAGCTGGCCGGGTTCGACCAGCCGACGCTGCTGGCCCGGGAGAAGGACGCCGGGGAGCGTGTGGACGACGTCGGCCACGTCGACGTACCGCTCACCTCGCGGCTCGCCCTGGACCTGTCGGCGCGTGCCGCCGACCTCGGGGTCACCCTCAACACCCTGGTGCAGGGCGCCTGGGCGGTGCTGCTGGGCCAGCTGACGGGCAGCCAGGACGTGGTGTTCGGCGCCACGGTCTCGGGCCGCCCGCCGGCCGTGCCGGACGTGGAGTCCATGGTCGGCCTGTTCATCAACACCCTGCCGGTACGGGTGCGGATCGCGCCCGGCGAGACCTTCGCCGAGCTGCTCGCCGGACTTCAGGCACGGCAGGGCGCGCTGCTGGACCACCACCACTACGGGCTGACGGAGATCCACCGGACCGTCGGCACCAGCACCCTCTTCGACACCCTCGTCGTGTTCGAGTCCTACCCGGTCGACCACGTCGGCCTGAGCGAGGCCAACGACACGGCGGGCGTCGCCATCACCGGCATCACGCCGTTCAGCGGCACCCACTACCCGGTGACCGTCATGGCCGACGCCGACCCCCATCTGCGGCTGTCGCTGCAGTACCAGCCGCACGCCCTCGACCGGAGCGCGGCGGACACCCTCGCCGTCCGCCTGGAGCGGGTGCTGCACGCCCTGGTCACCGAGCCGTGGCGGCCGGTCGGCACGGTGGACGTGCTCACCGACGCCGAGCGGGACCGGGTACGGGCCGGCGCCGCCGCCACGACGGCACCGGACGCGACGATCCCCGGCAGGTTCGAGGAGCAGGCCGCGGCCACCCCGGACGCGCTCGCCCTGGTCGCCGCCGGGCAGCGGCTGTCGTACCGCGAACTGGACGAGCGGGCGGACCGGGTGGCCCGCGCCCTGCGCGAGCGGGGCGCCGGACCCGAGACGCTGGTCGCCGTCGCCCTGCCGCGCACCGCCGACCTGGTCGTGGGGCTGCTCGGCATCCTGAAGGCCGGTGCCGGATACGTGCCGGTCGACCCCGAATACCCCAGCAAGCGGCTGGAGTTCATCCTCGGCGACGCGGCGCCCGCGCTGATCCTCACCGACCGCGACTCCGCAGCGGTGCTGCCGGAGACCAGCCTGCCGGTGCTGCACCTCGCGGACATCGAGGCGGGTACCGCGGCGGACGTCGGGGTGGGTACCGAGGCGGGCGTCGAAGCGGGCGTCGAGGCGGGTACCGAAGCGGGCGTCGGGGCGGGTACCGAAGCGGGCGTCGAAGCGGGTCCCGAGGGCGGCGGCCCGTTGCCGGACAACGTGGCGTACGTGATGTACACCTCGGGCTCCACCGGCCTGCCCAAGGGCGTCACCCTCACCCACCGCAACGTCACCAGCTGCCTGCCCGCCCTCGCCGCAGCACTCGGCGCCCGGCAGGGCACCCGCGTGGTGGCCGGCGCCTCCGTCAACTTCGACGTGTCGGTCTTCGAGATCTTCACGACCCTGACCTGCGGCGGCACCGTCGAACTGGTCCGGGACGTGCTGGCGCTCGGCGAGCGGGACGACTGGGAGGCCGACGTGATCAGCTCGGTCCCGTCCGCCTTCGCCGAACTGCTGGACGCCCTGCCCGGACGGATCAGCCCCAGCGCCGTGGTCTTCGCGGGCGAGGGACTGCCGGCCGCGCTGGTGGCCCGCGCCCGGCAGGCCTTCCCCGGCCTGCGCGTGGTCAACGGCTACGGCCAGACCGAGTCGTTCTACGCCACCGCCTTCGCGCTCGCCCCCGAGGAGGAGTTCGGCGGCGACGGCAGCGCACCCATCGGCGCCCCGCTGGAACACGTCCGCGCCTATGTGCTCGGCGCGGGCCTCGGCCCGGTCCCGCAGGGCGTGACCGGCGAGCTGTACGTCGCCGGTGCCTCCCTGGCCCGCGGCTACCGCGGCCGGTCCGCGCTGACCGCCGAACGCTTCGTGCCCGACCCGTACGGCCCGCCCGGCTCGCGCATGTACCGCACCGGCGACCTGGCCCGCTGGAGCGACGGCGGACTGCTGGAGTACGTCGGGCGCGGCGACGGACAGGTCAAGATCCGTGGTGTGCGGGTCGAGCCCGGCGAGGTGGAGGCGGCGCTGACCGCGCACCCCGGCGTCGCCCAGGCCGTGGTCGTCGCCCGCGAGGGCCACGCGAGCGGCACGTCCAAGTACCTGGCCGCGTACGTCATTCCGGTCGCGGGCGAGGCTCCAGGCGACCTGCGCGCGTTCATGTCCGCGAAGCTGCCCGACCACATGGTGCCCTCGGCGTTCGTCACCCTGGACCGCTTCCCGGTGCTGCCCAACGGCAAGGTGGACCGCACCGCCCTGCCCGCCCCGGAGTTCACCGGCGTCGCCTACCGGGCGCCGCGCACCGCGACCGAGGACGTGCTGTGCCGGCTGTTCGCCGAGGTGCTCGGTGTGGAGCGGGTCGGCATCGACGACGACTTCTTCGTCCGCACCGGCCACTCCCTGCTGGCCACCCGTCTGGTCAACCGGATCCGCGCCGAACTCGGCGCGGAGATCGGCGTCCGGATGGTGTTCGACGCGCCCACGGTCGCGCGGCTCGCCCAGCACGTCACGCGCGGCGGACCGGCCCGTCCGCTGCTGCGTGCCGCACGGGTCCGCCCCGAGCGGGTCCCGCTGTCGTACGCGCAGACCCGGCTGTGGTTCGTGGACCGCTTCGAGGGCCCCTCGGCGACCTACAACCACGCGTTCGTGCTGCGCCTGACGGGCGCCCTGGACACCGAGGCGCTGCGGGCCGCGCTGCGTGACGTCGTCGCCCGGCACGAGGTGCTGCGCACGGTCATCGGCGAGGAGGACGGCACCCCGTACCAGCGGGTGCTGCCCGCCGCCGCGGTCGACCTCGCCACCCCGCTGATCGAGGTCACCCGGGAGAGCGCCGACGCCGAGCTGCGGCGGGTCCTCGGCCGCCCCTTCGACCTGGCCGCCGAGATCCCCACCCGCACCACGCTGCTGCGCGTCGACGAGCACGAACACCTGCTGGCGCTGGTGATCCACCACATCGCCGTCGACGGCGAGTCGATCGCCCCGCTCGCCCGCGACCTGGCCGCCGCCTACGCGGCCCGCCTGGACGGCACCGAGCCGGACTGGCCCGAGATGAGCGTCCAGTACGTCGACTACACGCTGTGGCAGCGCGAACTGCTCGGCGACGAGGACGACCCGGACGGGGTGCTGCACGCCCAGGCCGCCTACTGGCGGGGGGAGTTGGCGGGGGTGCCGCAGCCGCTGCGGCTGCCCACCGACCGGCCGCGCCCGCCCGCGCCCACCCACCACGGCGACGTCGTGGAGTTCGGCCTGCCCCCGCAGGTCGCGGAGGCGGTCGAGCGGCTGGCCCGGGACCGCGGCGCCACGGCCGCCATGGTCCTGCAGTCGGCCCTCGCGGTGCTGCTCGGCCGGCTCGGCGGCGGCGAGGACGTCACCATCGGCTCCCCGATCGCCAACCGCACCGACGAGGCCCTCGCCGACCTGGTGGGCTTCTTCGTCAACACCTGGGTGCTGCGCGCCGACCTGTCCGGCCACCCGACCTTCGCCGACGTCCTCGGCCGGGTCAGGGACAAGGCGCTGACGGCGTACGACAACCAGGACGCGCCCTTCGAGCGGCTCGTGGAACTCCTCAACCCGGAGCGCTCCACCGCCTACCACCCGCTGTTCCAGGTGATGTTCGCCTGGCAGAACATCACCCGCGAGGACTTCCGGATGCGCGGCCTGAAGGTCGCCTGGGAGCCGTCCTTCACCGGGACCGCGAAGTTCGACCTGTTCTTCAACATGGGCGACATCCCCGGCCAGGGCGTGATCGGCCATCTCGAGTACGCCACCGACCTCTTCGACCGGAGCACGGTGGAGGACCTCGCGGCCCGCTTCGTGCGCCTGGTCGAGCAGCTGGTCGCCGACCCGGAGCAGCGGATCGGCCTGCCCGACGTGCTGCTGCCCGGCGAGGACGAGCGGCTCGCCGCCGTCGCCGGTCCGGGCCGTCCCACGCCCGGCACCACCGTGCCCGCCCTGTTCGCGGCCCAGGCCGCCGCCCGCCCGCAGGAGACCGCCGTCGTCTGCGGCGACCGGGCCCTGACCTACCGCGAACTGGACGAGCGCTCCACCCGGCTGGCCCGCGTCCTGCGCGAGCGGGGCGTGCGCGCCGAGTCCCTCGTCGGGCTCGCGCTGCCCCGCACGGCCGACCTGGTCGTGGCCCTGCTCGGCATCCTCAAGTCCGGTGCCGCGTACGTCCCGATCGACCCGCGCTACCCCAGCGCCCGCCTCGGCCTGATGCTCGACCAGGCACGCCCCCGGCTGCTGCTGGCCGACGGGGAGTCGGCGGACGCGCTGCCCGCGCACGAGGTGCCGGTGCTGACCCTGGAGGGGCTGGACCTGGACGGGCCGGACCTGGAGTCCGGACCGGATTCCGGCGACGCCGGGCACGACGAGGCTGCCGTACCCCTTGACGAGATCGCCGTACCAGGGGCCGCCGTACACCCGGACAACGCGGCGTACGTGATGTACACCTCGGGCTCCACCGGTGTCCCCAAGGGTGTCACGATCACCCACCGCAACATCGCGGCCTGCCTGCCCTCCCTGGTGGCGGCGGTCGGCCTGGAGCCGGGCGGCCGGGTCCTCGCGGGCACCTCCGTCAACTTCGACGTGTCGGTGTTCGAGATCCTGACGGCGCTGACCACCGGCGCCGTGGCCGAGGTCGTCCGGGACGTCCTGGAGCTGGGCGAGCGGGAGAACTGGCAGGGCACGGTGGTCAGTTCCGTGCCGTCGGTGTTCGCCGAACTCCTCGACCAGATCGCCGGGAAGGTGGCCGTCGAGACCCTGGTCTTCGCGGGCGAGCCGCTGCCCGCCGCCCTGGTGGAGCGGGCCCGCGCGGCCTTCCCCGGGGTGCGGGTCGTCAACGGCTACGGCCAGACCGAGACCTTCTACGCCTCCGCCTTCACGCTCCCGGGCGACGCGGAGTGGACGGACCGGACGGGCGCCCCGATCGGCGCCCCGCTGGACGGCGCCCGCGCCTACGTCCTGGGCGACGGCCTGCTGCCGGTGCCGCCCGGTGTCCCCGGCGAGCTGTACGTCGCCGGCGGCTCGGTGGCCCGCGGCTACTACGGGCGCCCGGCGCTGACGGCCGAGCGGTTCGTGCCGGACCCGTTCGGACCGGCCGGCTCGCGCATGTACCGCACCGGCGACCTGGTCCGCTGGAACCGGGACGGACAGCTGGAGTACGTCGGCCGCGGCGACGGCCAGATGAAGATCCGCGGCCTGCGCATCGAGCCGGGCGAGGTGGAGGCGGCCCTCACCGCGCACCCGTCCGTCGAGCAGGCGGTCGTCATGGTCCGCACGGGCACGGGCAAAGGCAAAGGCACAGGCAAGGGCAACGGCGGCGGCAGGCAGCTCGTCGGCTACGTCGTCCCGTCCCGCGGCGGCGCCGACGACTCCGCCCGCACCCGCGACAGCCTCGACCTGACGGCGGGCGTGCAGGTGCCGGAGCTGCGGAAGTTCGTCGCCGCGCGGCTGCCGGAGTTCATGGTGCCGTCCGCGTTCGTCGTCCTGGACCGGCTCCCGCTCGCGCCCAACGGCAAGCTGGACCGGGCCGCGCTGCCCGCGCCGGCCTTCCGGAGCGAGACCTACCGGGCGCCCGCCTCGGAGACGGAGAAGACCCTCGCCGCCGTGTTCGCCGAGGTGCTCGGCGCCGACCGGGTCGGCGTGGACGACGACTTCTTCGTCGTCGGCGGTGACAGCATCCGCTCCATCCAGGTCGTCTCCCGCGCCCGCGCCCGGGGCGTCGAGGTGACGCCGCGCGAGATCTTCCAGTACCGCACGGTGGCCGAGCTGGCGCGGGTCGCGGCCGGGCGCGGTGACGTGGTCGAGCTGGCCGAACTGGAGGGCGGCGGCGTCGGGTTCGCCCCGCTGCTGCCGGTGGCCCGCTATCTGCTCGAACTGGGCGGCGGATTCGGCAGGTTCACCATGTCGACGGTCGCCGATCTGCCGGCCGGCATCGACGGGGCGGGCCTGGTGGCCACGCTCCGGGCGGTCTGGGACCGGCACGACCTGCTGCGCTCGCGGCTCGTCGCCGACGGCCTGGAGGTCGCCGCGCCCGGCTCCGTGGACCTCACCGCGCTGGTCCACCGCGTGGCGGCCGACGGCAGCTGGGACCAGGCCTGGCACGAGCGGGCCGTCGCCGAACTCGACGCGGCCACCGACCGGTTGGACCCGGCGGCGGGTGTGATGGCCCAGTTCGTGTGGTTCGACGCGGCCACCGGTGGCCGTCTGGTCATCGTGCTGCACCACCTCGTCGTGGACGGTGTCTCCTGGCGCATCCTGCTGCCCGACCTCGCCGAGGCCTGGAAGCACGTCCGGGACAACCGCACCCCCGAGCTGCCCGCCGTGGCGACCTCCGCGCGCCGCTGGGCGCACGCCCTGGTGGAGGAGGCGCACGCGCCCGAGCGCACGGCCGAGCTGGACCTGTGGCGCTCGGTCGTGGAGGGCCCGGACCCGGTGATCGGCTCCCGGCCGGTCGACCCGGCCGTGGACGTCGTGTCCACCGTGGACCACGTGTGGCTGAAGCTGCCGGCCGAGGTCACCGAGGCCCTGCTGACCACCGTCCCGGCCGCCTTCCGTGGCGGTGTGAACGACGGCCTGCTGAGCGCGCTCGCGCTGGCCGTGGCCCGCTGGCGCCGCGACCGGGGTGTCGAGGAGTCGTCGCTGCTGGTCAAGCTGGAGGGCCACGGCCGTGAGGAGGCCGTGGTCCCGGGTGCCGACCTGTCCCGTACGGTCGGCTGGTTCACCAGCATGTTCCCGGTGCGTCTCGACGTCGGTGACGCCGACGTGGACGAGGCGCTGGCGGGCGGCGCGGCGGCCGGTTCCGTGATCAAGGCGGTCAAGGAACAGCTGCTGCGCATCCCCGACAAGGGCATGGGCTACAGCCTCCTGCGCCACCTGAACGACGAGACGGGTGCCGTCCTCGCCCCGCACCCCACGGGCCAGATCGCCTTCAACTACCTGGGCCGGTTCTCCGCCACCACCGACATGCCCGAGGAACTGCGCGGCCTCGGCTTCACGCAGACGCCCGGCATGAACGAGCTGATCGCCGTTCCGGACGCCGACATGCCGGTGATGTCCACGCTGGAGATCAACGCGGCCGTCACCGACACCGACGAGGGCCCGCGGCTCTCGGTCCGCTTCGGCTTCCCGACCGGCGTCCTCGCCCGGCAGGACGTCCAGGAGCTGGCCGACCTGTGGGGCACCGCCCTCACCGGCCTCGCCCGGCACGCCGCACAGCCGGGCGCCGGCGGCCTGACCCCGTCCGACGTGCCGATGGTCGCCGTACGCCAGAGCGAGCTGGAGCGCTGGGAACACCGCTACCCGTCCCTCGCGGACGTGTGGCCGCTGACCCCGCTCCAGCACGGCCTGCTCTTCGAGTCGATGCTCGCGCAGACCTCGTACGACGCCTACCACGTGCAGGTCGTCTACGACCTGACCGGCGCCGTCGACCCCGGCCGGATGCGCGCCGCCGGGCAGGCCCTGCTCGACCGGTACGCCAACCTGCGCACCGCCTACGTGTCGAACGCGGCCGGCGAGCTGGTGCAGCTGGTCCTCGACACGGTCGAACTGCCCTGGCACCAGGCCGACCTGCGGAACCTGGACGAGAGCGCGCGCGCCGAGGAGCTGCGCCGGATCCTCGCCGCCGACGAGGCCGACCACTTCGACCCGGCACGGCCCCCGCTGCTGCGGATCACCCTGGCGCTGACCGGACCCGAGGAGGCCCGGCTCGTCCTGACCTCCCACCACGCCCTGCTGGACGGCTGGTCGCTGAGCATCCTGATGGGCGAGCTGCTGCGCCTGTACGGCTCCGCCGGCGACCCGTCGGTGCTGCCGCGGGCGCACCGCTACCGGGACTTCCTGCGCTGGCTGTCGGAGCAGGACGCTGACGCCTCGGCGCGGGCCTGGCGGACCGAGCTGGCCGGGGTCGAGGAGCCGACGCTCGTCGTCACCGACCGCAGCGTGCGGGCCGACGCGCGGCGCGTGGGGCAGGCCGACATCCCGCTCGCCCCGGACACCGCCCGCGACCTGATCCGGGCCGCCGCCGAACTCGGCGTCACGCTCAACACCCTGGTCCAGGGCGCGTGGGCGATCGTCCTCGCCGGGCTCACGGGCCGGCAGGACGTGGTGTTCGGTACGACGGTCTCCGGGCGCCCGCCCGCCGTGCCGGGCGTGGAGTCCATGGCCGGCCTGTTCATCAACACCCTTCCGGTGCGCGCCGAGCTGTCGCCCTGGCAGACCTTCCGCCAGGTGCTGACCGGCCTCCAGGACCGGCAGGGCGCGCTGATGGACCACCACCACGTCGGCCTCACCGAGATCAGCCGGATCGCCGGTCTGAGCACGCTGTTCGACACGGTCGTCGTCTTCGAGTCGTTCCCGATGGAGCGCGGCGGCCTGGGCGACGCCGAGGCCAACGGCGGCATCGCCATCACCGGCGTGGGCACCGGCAACGGCACCCACTACCCGCTGGGCATCGCGGCCGCCGCCGACGACCGGCTGCACGTCGTCATGGAGTACCAGCGGGACCACTTCGGGCAGGCCGCCGCCGAGGGCATCGCGGCCCGGCTCGGCCGGGTCCTCAGCCAGATCGCGACCGACCCGGACGTGCCCGTCGCCGCCGTCCCCCTCCAGTCCGAGCAGGAGAGCCGGAACCTGCTCGACGGCTTCAACGACACGGCGGCGCTCACCGCCGAGGGCACCGTCGCCGACCACTTCGAACGGCAGGCCGCCGCGACCCCGGACGCCACCGCGCTGCTCTTCGAGGACCAGGCGATCACGTACCGGCAGCTCGACGAGCGCGCCGACCGGCTGGCGTACGCGCTGCGCGAGCGGGGCGTGGGGGCGGAGACCGTGGTGGCGGTGGCCACCCTGCGCTCCCCGGACCTGATCGTCGCCCTGCTCGGCGTGACCAAGGCGGGCGGCGTCTACCTGCCGGTGGACCACACCTACCCGGCCGAGCGGATCGCCTACATGCTGGCGGACTCCGGTGCCCGGCTCGCGGTGGTGGACGCCGCCGCGGCCGAGGTGCTGGCCGGGCACGACCTGGCCACGCTGCGCGTGGACCGGGTGCCGTCCGGCGGCGGGCATGTGCCGCGCGTGGACCGGGCGACGACGGCGGACAGTGCCGCGTACGTCATCTACACCTCCGGTTCGACCGGTCTGCCCAAGGGCACGGCGGTCACCCACCGGGGTGTGGCGAGCCTGGTCGAGTCGCACGTCCAGCGGATGCGGGTCACCGCAGGCAGCCGGATGCTCCAGCTGGTCTCGCCCAGCTTCGACGTCTCCCTGTGCGAGATCTTCACGGTGCTGCTGTCCGGGGCCTGCCTCGTCCTCGCCGACAAGGAGGAGCTGGCGCCGGGGCTGCCGCTCGCCAGGACCGTGGACCGGCATCAGGTCACGCACATGATGCTGCCGCCGTCCATGCTGGCCGCGCTCCCCGCCGGCTCGCTGACCAGCGTGGTCGCGCTGCTGGTCGGCGGTGAGGCGCCGCCGCCCGAGCTGGTCGCCCAGTGGGCGCCGGGCCGCCTGATGATGAACGTGTACGGCCCGACCGAGACCACCGTGTGCGCCACCATGAGCGCCCCGATGGCCCCGGACGACCGGGTGTTCCCGATCGGCACACCCATCCACAACACCCGCCTGTACGTCCTGGACGCGGCGCTCCGGCCGGTCCCGGCCGGTGTCCCCGGCGAGCTGTACATCGCCGGTCCGGGCCTCGCCCGCGGCTACCTCGGCAAGCCGCTCGTGACCGCCTCCCGCTTCGTGGCCTGCCCGTTCGGGGAGCCCGGGGATCGGATGTACCGCACGGGCGACGTGGTGGCGTGGACGGCCGAGGGCGCGCTGGTCTTCCACGGGCGCGCCGACGACCAGGTCAAGATCCGCGGCTTCCGCATCGAACTCGGCGAAGTACAGGCCGGGTTGACCGCCCACCCGGGCGTCGACCAGGCCGCGGTGGTGGTCGACACCAGCGGCGGCGACCGGCGCCTGGCCGGCTACCTGGTGCCGGCCGCGGACCGGGCCGGCGACCCGGAGCTGGTGACCGAGGTGCGCGCACTGGTGCGGGAGCGGCTGCCGCAGCACATGGTGCCCGCCGCGCTGATGGTCATCGAGGAGCTGCCGCTGACGCTGAGCGGCAAGCTCGACAAGCGGGCGCTGCCGGCCCCGGACTTCGCCGGCGACTCCGCCGGGCGGGCGCCGCGCACCACCCGCGAGGAGATCCTGTGCGGTCTGTTCGCGGAGGTGCTGGGCCTCGCGTCGGTCACCGTCGACGACTCCTTCTTCGCCCGTGGCGGCCACTCGCTGCTCGCCTCCCGCCTGATCAGCCGGATCAGCGTGGTCCTCGGCGTCACCCTGCCGCTGCGCGCGGTGTTCGACGCGCCGACGGTCGCCGAACTGGCCGCGCTGCTGGAGGAGGGCGACTCCGGAGCCTCGGGCGACCCGTTCGCACCGGTGCTGTCCATCAAGGGCGGCGGGGCGGGTAGGGCGGAGGGCGGCGGGGCGGGTACGGCGGAGGGCGGCGAGGCGGGCGCGGCGGAGGGCGCCGGGGCCGCGGCGGGCTCCGGGGCACCGCTGTGGTTCGTCCACCCCGGCGGCGGCATCTGCTGGCCCTACCTGGGCTTCGGCGGACGCCTCCCGCAGTACCGGACGGTCTACGGCATCCAGGCCAAGGGCTTCGACGGAGCGGCCCAACTGCCCGGCTCCCTGGACGAGATGGTCCTGGACTACGTCGAGGAGATCCTGGCGCTCCAGCCCGAGGGCCCCTTCCACCTGGCCGGTTACTCGATCGGCGGCACCCTCGCGCAGGCCGTCGCCGCCCGACTGCAGGCCCGTGGCCACACGGTGGCGTTCCTGGTGCTGCTGGACAGCGTGCCCGGCGACTACCTGGCGACCCAGCCGGCGCCCACCCCGAGCGCGCTGCGCGAGTACTTCCGCGAGCACCTCACCAGCGGTGTCGGCTCCCAGGAGGACTATGAGGCGTTCCTCGACAACGCGGTCCGCGTCATCGTCAACCACACCTCCCTGACACCCGGGTTCACCTCGCCGGTCTTCCACGGCGACGCGCTGTTCTTCAACGCGGTGCCCAACCCGGACGCCCGCTACGGCGACCTGTGGAAGCCGTACATCACCGGGACGGTCACCCAGGTCGACATCGAGTCCACCCACCACGGCCTGATCGACGCCGACCCGGCCGACGAGATCTGCCGTGTCATCGACCGGGAGTTCACCGCACGGGGGCTGAACGAGACACCCGAACGGCCCTGACACCGACCCGCGCCGACACCGACCCGCGCCGACACCGACCCGCGCTGCCTTCGACGGCTTGTGACGCCCCGAGGAAACGGAGATCCGACACATGAGCAGCAACCCCTTCGACGACGAGAACGGCCAGTTCCACGTCGTGGTGAACGACGAGGACCAGCACGCGCTCTGGCCGACGTTCTCGGACGTGCCGGCCGGCTGGCGGGCCGTCTTCGGCCCGGCGGGCCGCGCCGAGTGCCTTGAGTACGTCGAGCAGAACTGGACCGACCTGCGGCCCAGGTCCCTGCGGGCCGCGATGGCCGCGGAGAAGTAGCCCCAGCCCGAGAACCGCCCAGCCAAGCAGCGAGAGGAATCCCCTTCCCCATGTCGAAAGTCGTCGAGCGGTGGAACTTCCACCCCAACAGCCCCTGGCTGCGCGGCATCCGCCCCGAGAAGACGGTCGAGTTCAGCGAGGCCTTCGGCGCGTGGAACATCTACGGTTTCGCCGAGGTCGAGCAGGTCCTCGGTGACCACGAGACCTTCTCCGCCAAGACGGCCGCCTACGCCGCCGTACAGGTGGACGAGAAGTTCCAGCAGGGCGACATCTCCCAGATGGACCCGCCGGAGCAGACCAAGTACCGCAAGCTCATCGGGCGTGCCTTCACCCCGCGCGTGGTGAGCAACCTGGAGCCCTCGATCATCAAGATCACCGACGAACTCCTCGACGCGGCCCGGGAGAAGGGCAGCTTCGAGCTGGTCGCGGACCTCGCCTACCCGCTGCCGGTCCGGGTCATCGCCGACATGCTCGGCGTCGACAGCAAGGACTTCGACCTGTTCAAGGGCGCCGCGTTCGACATCATCGAGAACATGGCGGGCCTCGACTTCGTCGCCGGCGGCGAGGGCATCGAGGAGCAGATCCACAGTGCCGAGCAGCGGCTGCAGCCGCTGCTGGACTACATGCACGGCGAGGTGCTGGCGCGCCGCAAGAAGCCGCGCGAGGACCTGCTGACGTATCTGACGCAGGCCGAGGAGGACGGCGACCGGCTGACCGACACCGAGGTCGTCAACATCGCCAACGTGCTGCTGATCACCGGTCACATCACCAGCACGATGATGGTCGGCAACACCATGACCTGCCTGGACACCGAGCCCGACAAGCGGGACCGGGTGCGCGAGGACCGCTCGCTGGTGCCCGGTGCCATCGAGGAGGCGCTGCGCCTGCTGCCGCCGGCCGCGACCCTGTCCCGGGTCACCACGCGGGAGGTGGAGGTCGGCGGGGTCACCATCCCGGCCGAGCAGATGATCCTGCCGTGGGTGAGCGCCGCCAACCGCGACCCGCGCCAGTTCGAGGACCCGGACGCGTTCCTCCCCGAGCGCACCCCCAACGCGCACATCGTCTTCGGCCACGGCGTGCACTTCTGCCTGGGCGCCCGGCTCGCCCGTCTCGAAGGGAAGATCGCCGTCAACGCGCTGCTCGACCGGTACCCGGACTTCCAGTCCGACCCGGAGAAGCCGACCACGTTCTTCCCCTCGGAGGACATGGTGGGCGTGCGCTCCCTCCACGTCCTGACGAAGTAGGGGGTGACGACGGATGACCGAGTTCGCCGACCGGTGGGGTCTTGGACCGGACAAGTACTGGCTGCGCGGGCAACTGCCCGAGCAGAAGGTCGCCTTCGAGGAGAGCCTCGGCGTCTGGCAGGTCACCGGGTACCAGGAGGTGCTGGAGGTGCTGAACGACTCCGAGTCGTTCTCCGCCGACTCCACCCGCCTGTTCGACGTCGACGAGGAGCAGGCCAAACTCATCAAGGGCGACATGGCCCAGATGAACGGCCCCGAGCACCTCCACATGCGCCGCCAGGTGGGCAAGGCGTTCAGCCCCAAGCGGATGGACGACCTGGAGATCCGCATCACCAGGCTGGGCACCGAACTGCTCGACAAGCTGGCGGGCCGGGACCGGTTCGACCTGCTGGGCGACTTCATCGACGACCTGTCCGGGATCCTGTTCAGCGAACTGCTCGGCACCCCGCCCGAGCACCGGGACATGTTCAAGGCCGTGGACCAGACGATGGACGCGGACGTCCAGATGAGCACGGTCGGCGAGGGCGGCGAGGAGTACTTCGACTCGCTGCTCGGCCCGCTGCTGCCGCTGCGCGACTTCCTCGGCGAGATCATCGACGAGCGCGCCAAGGAGCCCCGGCAGGACCTGCTCAGCCTGATGCTGGAGTTCCGCTGTCTCGACGGCAGTCCGATGGCCCGGGACGAGATCATCAACTTCGCGGTGGCCGTGCTGGGCGCGGGCCACCTGACCAGCCCGATCCTGATCGGCAACACCATGCTGTGCCTGGAGTCGTTCCCGCAGCAGGCGGCGCGGGTGCGGGCCGACCGCGCGCTGGTGCCCAGCATGTTCGAGGAGGTCATGCGGTACTTCACGCCGGCGACCACCTCGTACCGGGCCACCGAGGCGGACGTCGAGGTCGGCGGGGTGAAGATCCCCAAGGACCAGTTGGTCAGCATCCAGCTGGGCGCCGCCAACCGGGACCCGCGCCAGTTCCCGGACGCGGACACCTTCGACGCGGGCCGCGCGCCCAACCAGCACGTCGGGTACGGCCGTGGCGCCCACTACTGCGTCGGCGCGGCGATGGCCCGGGTGGAGACCCGGATCATCTTCAACCTGCTCCTGGACCGCTATCCGGTGCTGCGGGTGGACCCGGACATCGCCCCGGTCTTCTTCGGCTCGCCCGAGTTCACCGGCGTCCGCTCCCTGGCGGTCCGCACGTCCTGACCTGCCGGTCCGTACTGTCCTGACCTGCCGGTCCGTACCATCCTGACCTGCCCGGACATGCGAAGTCCCCGCCGGATTCCCCGCTGGATCCCCGGCGGGGACTTCGCATGTCCGGACGCGATAGCGCGTCGATAACCCGGCGATAAGGGGACTCCGTAACGTCGTAGGCGAACCGAGGGGAGCGAACCCCTCACCTACCGACGGGAGTTCACCGATGGACGCTGTCCAGGTCCTCCGCGCCGGCCCGGTCGGTCCGGTCGGTCCGGTCGTCCCGGTCCGGCAGCGGCAGCGACCGGGCGCCGAGCCGGTGCTCGATTCCGTCCAGGATGGCCTGGAGCCCGAACTCGAAGCTGTGCTCGGGTGCGGCTCCGTAGTCGCCGGCGGCGAAGGAGTCGACGCGCTCGCGCAGGTGCGGGAACCGCATCGCGATCTCCGTCGCCTGCGTCATGGCCTCCCGGATGGTCTCCTGGGCGTTCCGGCCGGCATTGGTCAGACGCCGGTTCACCGACACGGTGGCCGACAGACCGATGGAGTGTCCGAGGACGAACGTGAAGACCGCGGCGGCCGCCTGGTCGGCCTCCGCACCGACGAAGCCGGCTTTCTCGAAGACCGCGAGACTGTGGTCGTCATGGCGGGCCTTGTTCTCCCCGTACAGCGGCTGCGACGCGAAGGCCATCACCAGCCACGGGTGTGCGGTGACCATGCGGTAGAGATCGGTCGCCATGGTCGTCGCCGCCGTACGCCAGTCGACGGTGTCCAGGTCGGGTAGTCCGACCTCGTTCCACACCTCGTTGCTGGCGAGTATGACGAGGTTGTCCTTGTTCTTCACATGCCAGTAGACGGCGGTGGCCGCCGAGTCGAGCCGCTTGCCGAGACTGCGCATGTTCAAGCCCTCGAGACCCTCGGCGTCCAGCAGCTCGATGGCGGCACGCACGATCTGTTCGCGGGTCAACGTGTCACGGGGCATGGGCTCAGGCTAGATCAGAAATTCGGATTGCACAAAGTTCAAGCCAGCACTTGCACATCGTGCAAGTCACCCCTACGGTATGGACTTGAACAACGTGCAAGTCAGTGAGGAGGATTGCGATGACGAGTGCGGCGATTTCGGTTGTCGGGCTGCGGAAGGCGTATGGCGAGCACCGGGTGCTGGACGGGGTGGATCTGTCGATCCCGGCGGGTTCGGTGTTCTCTCTTCTGGGTCCCAACGGTGCGGGCAAGACGACGACGGTGAAGATCCTCTCGACGCTTCTGAAGGCGGACGAGGGACAGGTGAGCGTGGCCGGGCATGATCTGGTCGCGGATCCGGACGGGGTGCGTTCCAGCATCGGGGTGACGGGTCAGTT